>JAHYZB010000005.1:68487-93476 GCA_019424645.1 Oxalobacter formigenes | reverse complement strand
ACTTTGCGGGAACGTAATAAGAAACGTATCGTTTCTTTATTGATCGGGAAAATCGAGCGACGGCATAGTGAAAGGACTATTTACAGGTTTTCTGATGGATTGACTTATGAACAAAAGCGCGCGCAGGTAATGCAATGGTGGGAGGACCATCGGTTCCATCTGGCTCTTGCTATCAGAAGTCCGTCGGAACTGAACCATTTTCTGGATAAGACTCTGCCGAAGAAAACGCTGGCATTGCTGCAAAAAGCCCGAAAGAAGGGCATGCCTTTTTTCGTGACCCCCTATTACCTTTCACTGCTGAATGTGGAAAAAGAGGGTTACGATGACTGGGCCATTCGCAGTTATATATTGTATTCTGAAGAACTGGTCAATGAATATGGACATATCCGTGCATGGGAACGTGAAGATGAGGTGATGACCGGCCAGTCCAATGTTGCCGGCTGGCTGTTGCCTCAAGGGCATAACATTCATCGACGTTATCCTGATGTGGCCATCATGATTCCTGATTCGATGGGACGGGCATGCGGTGGCCTGTGTGCCGTGTGCCAGCGAATGTACGATTTTCAGAGTGAACGCCTGAATTTCAATTTTGCCGAGCTGAGACCCAAAGAAAGCTGGGAGCAAAAATTGAACCGCCTGATGTCGTATTTTGAAGAGGACACCCGTTTGCGGGATATTCTCATCACGGGGGGAGACGCCTTGATGAGTCAGAATGTCACTTTACGCAGATTGCTTGATGCCATCTATCGCATGGCCTTGCGCAAGCGGCGGGCCAACAGTTCACGGAGTGATGGTGAAAAGTATGCAGAATTGCAGAGAGTGCGACTGGGTTCCAGGCTTCCGGCTTATTTGCCTATGCGAATCAATGATGAACTGCTCGTTATCCTGAAAGAATTCAGGGAGAAGGCTTCGCTGGCAGGAGTTAAGCAATTCATTATTCAGACCCATTTCCAGTCTCCCCTGGAAGTGACGCCGGAATCTGCCAAAGCCCTGCAAGCACTCCGGTCAGCAGGCTGGACTGTCACAAACCAGCATGTCTATACAGTTGCTGCATCCCGCAGGGGACATGCGGCCAAATTGCGTCGTACGCTAAATAAAGTCGGGGTAGCGCCGTACTATACTTTTTCGGTCAAGGGGTTTGACGAGAACGTCGCTTTGTTTACACCGAACAGCCGTTCCATGCAGGAAGCCTGTGAAGAAAAAATCGATGGCCAAATGAGTGATATCCAGGCTGAAGAATTGTTGCGGAAAATGACCGCTTATCCATCACGCGTAAATGTATTGAACCGTTTTATGCAACACAATCATTTGCCTTTTCTGGCGACGGACCGGAATGTGCTGAATTTACCGGGTATTGGCAAGAGCATGACTTTCCAGACAGTCGGCATAGATGAACGGGGGCATCGAGTTCTTCGTTTTGATTATGATCACGGGCGAGCGCATAGCCCGATTATCAATCAGTCAAAAAACGTCTATATTATGGAAAATAAATCCATAGCCGCCTATTTGAGGCAATTAAGGGAAATGGGTGAAGTGATTGCCGAATATCAGTCTTTATGGAGCTATCGTCATGGCGAAACAGAACCGCTCTTTCCATTATTTCACTATCCTGATTATGGTTTTCGGGTCACGGAACGTTTGACTAATCTCGACATTTGAATTCTTGTGTTCGATGAAAATAAGACAGTATTTAACCGTGTTGTTTTTTCTGCATCAGGACGGGACTATTTAAAAAATTTCCGCGAGGAAAAATTGATTATCTTGTAAGATTGACACAAAGGTTCTTGCCTCGGATTTCATTTGGAAAGGGGGAGGCGAGCCATATTGATTGTTATTGTATAAGGTCGCCTTCATGTATGTAATTGCTACATCCAATGAAAAATTTGCTGCACGCTGGATGAAAGTGAGTGGCAGCAAGGTGACTGTCATGCTGATGGATTCCATTGCAGCACTGATAGATTTTCTGACGGCGAATCCGGCGGAACTGATCGTTCTGGACATGAATCTGCCGGGCGCGCGCGAAACGGAAATACTGAAAAAGATTGCTTCCCTGAAAAATCAGGCCAGGCTCATTTTCGGGGGAATTTCGTTTACACCTGACGCCGAGCTGGCCAGTCTTGCCATTGGCGCAGTTGCCTGTTGTCCACCAACCCTCGGAGAATCCGAATGCAGGAAAATTCTTTCAGTCGTTTCCAAAAAAGGAGTCTGGCTGTCTTCTGCCGGTATCCCTGCATTGATGGCAAGGCTTCACGAATCTGCGGTACATACCCATCCTGATTCGGAGCAAAATGAAGAAACAGGTTCTTTTGCCACAGCCGAAACTAATCCCCTGAGTTGTTTGACACGACGCGAACTGGAAATTGCACAGTTAATTAACAAGGGATGCAGTAATAAAGCTGTTGCCAAAGAGCTTGATATCGCAGAGAGAACAGTCAAGGCACATTTGAGTTCCATATTCGAGAAACTGGATGTGAAAGACAGATTACAGCTGGTTATTCTTATGTCGGGACACGACTGACGGATACAGACAACGGAAATTTGCTGCTGGCGAAAAATAAAAAAGGCACCAATATTGGTGCCATTTTTTATTGTACAAAAGTTTATCTTTCAGTTAATGCGTCTGATTTTGCCTTGAAAATCGGTTTCAACAGATACGTCATCAAACTCTTGCTTCCGGTTTTGATGCTGGCTGATGCCATCATGCCCGGAATGATCGGAAGCGGCTTTTCTTCGGTGCCCAGATAATTTTTCTTCGTTCTGACGCGAACCAGATAGAAACTTTCACCTTTTTCATTGGTGATGGAGTCTGCCGTAATATTTTCCACTTCAGCTTCAAGGCCGCCATAGATGGAGAAATCGTAGGCCGATATCTTGACCATGGCAGGCTGTCCGACTTTCAAAAAGCCGACGTCACTTGGCCGTACACGTGCTTCCACAAGCAGGTTATCCTCGATTGGCACGATTTCCATGACATTCATGCCGGGCTGGATAACACCGCCGACCGTGTTGATATTGATGGTTTTGACAATGCCTTCGACTGGAGATCGCACCGTTGTCCGATCCAGCCGATCTTTGGCGGCCATACTCGAAGCAGATGCTCCTTCCAGTTTTGCCTTGGCTTCAGACAGCTGCGATTCCAGACGGGGAATGGCCAAACGGTTTGCATCCATTTCACCACGGAGATCGGAGACCTGACGCTGCAGGCGCAGGATTTCAACTTCGGAAACGACTCCCTGTGCCAATAAAGGTTTGGACATCTGTAATTCTTTATTGATAAAGGCGTAGCTTTGTTGAAGTTGTGAAAGCCTGGAACGTTTTTCGGCGATTTCCTGCGCACGTTGATTGACCTGTTCTTTCAGAACGTCGATTCCTGCCTTGCTTTCATCGGCAGAAGAAGCGAAGCGGGTCTCATCCAGTTTCATGACGATATCGTCTTTATGGACAACCTGGCCGATTTTGACCGGAATATCGCTGACAATACCGCCTTCCAGATTCTGGATGACCTGCACGTTGCTGGATGGAATGATCTTGCCTTCCGCACGGGTGATTTCATCGATAGGCGACAGGCAAGCCCAGATGATCGCGATTACGAACAGGATAAGGGTGTAGCGAATGATCAGGAAACTGGCCTTGGGCGGGTTCAGGAAAAAGGCTCCCAGCCGGGTCGGCATAAACCGGATATCTTCGCGTACAGGGGCATTCGGATCATTAGGAGGAAGGATCCACTGTTTGAATCGTTCCAGCCGCCCTTTGCTATCTTCCATTTCAGCCTTTTGCGACATGCAATTTTCCTCCAGACAATGCCTGCATGACCTGTTCTTTGGGGCCATCGGCAATAATTTGACCGTTATCCATGACAATCAGACGATCGACGAGTGTCAAAAGCGATGCACGGTGTGTTACCAGCAATAAAGTATGATTGCCAAGCTGGGTAGCGAGACGTTTCTTGAAATTTTCTTCTGAACGGTTGTCGAGCGAATTGCTTGGCTCGTCCATGATAAAGATCGGAGGATCGAGCAACAGGGCACGGGCATTCGCGACAGATTGTCTTTGTCCGCCAGAGAGGCCTTCACCGCGTTCACCGATTTGCATGTCGAATCCGTGCGGGTGACGATTGACGAATTCGGTCACTCCTGCAATTTCCGCTGCGCGAAGCATCATGGCGTCATCAACGTAAGGTGCGCCAAGAACAATATTGTCTTTGACCGATCCAAAGAAAAGCATGACGTCCTGAGGGATATAACCGATGTTTCTGCGCAGGTCTGCAGGATCGATCTGCTGGAGATCGACGCCGTCTACCCAGACTGAACCGTCATTCGGTTCGTAAATGCCCAGAATCAGCTTTTCAAGAGTCGATTTTCCGGAACCGATTCGTCCGATGATGCCGACCCGTTCACCCTGACTGATTTTGAATGACACGTTTTTCAGGGCAGGAATGCTCTGGTCGGGATAGGCGAAGGTCACATTGCGAAATTCGATGTCACCGCGAATGACCGGGCGTTGAATGTAATTTTTGCCAGGTGTCCTTTCGACAGGCAATTTCATGATGTCGTCCACACCCTGCACGGCTGCACGTGCCTGGTAGTACCGGGTAATCAGGCTGGCAACCTGCGCCAGTGGAGCAGTGACTCGACCGGTCAGCATGGAACAGGCGATCAGGCCGCCCATGGTCAACATGTTATTGGTAATCAGGAAAACGCCGACGATCACGACACCGACATAAGCCAGTTGCTGGAACAAGCCGGATTGATTGACAATCGCAGTTGTCAATAATTTCGACCTGAGACCAAGGTCACTTTGTTCACCAATGATTCTTTCCCATTTTCTCTGGGCAATTCCTTCGGCATCAACGGCTTTGATCGTGTCGAGTCCGGTCAGGGTTTCGATCAGGGTCGCATGTTTCTGGGAGCCGACACGGAAACTTTTCTGGATGACGCTTTGCAAAGGACGTTGCAGTGCCAGCGCAACAAGAATGATGATCGGTATGGCGGCAATAGGAACGAGAACGACCGGACCGCCGATCCAGAGGATGATCAGCAGGAAAAGAATGGTAAACGGCAAATCGATCAGGGTTGTGATTGTCGCGGAAGTGATGAAATCCCGGAACATCTCGAATTCCTGCAAATTGTTGGCAAGGCTGCCGACCGAGCGCGGACGTACGGCAGCTTTCAGCCCCATGATCTTTTCGAATATCGTTGCCGACAGGATGATATCGACCCGCTTGCCGGCCACATCGAGGAAATAGGCCCGCAATGTTTTCATGATCAGATCGAAGATGTAGACAATCAGAATACCGATACCCAGAACCCATAGCGTTTCATACGCCTGATTCGGGACAACACGGTCGTAAACGTTCATCGTAAACAACGGGGTGACCAGTGCGAAAATATTGATCAGAAGAGAGGCGATCAATACTTCAGAATACAGTGGCCATGACTGGCGGAAAACGCTCCAGAACCAGTGTTCACCCTTTGGCGTTTCGTGTTCGTGGGCACGAGTGTCGAAACGGAAAGATGGACGGCTGAATATGGCGAATCCAGTATAAAACCCGGCCAGTTCCTCATTGGATATCTGCATTTCGCCGCCATCGGATTCGGTCTGGATGACTGTCCAGACATTGGCTTCGTTGCGGGCTGTGGCAACGCACGCGTTCCCGTTTTTGAGCAGTAAAACGATGGGAAATGTCAAAGCCGAAATATCGAGCAGTTCACGCTTGGTGACGCGGGAAGTCAGGCCTGCACGGTTTGCCGCGCGTATAAACAATTCCGGATTTAGCTTCCCGTCTTCAAGCGGGAGCCCTGCGGTCAACGTCTGGGCCGAATAAGGATGCTGGTAGAGCCGGGTCAGGATGACCAGACATCTCAGCAGCGGATCGTCCGACATTAAAGCGTCGACCGGAATTTTCCAGTTGGTGTCGTTTGTTTCTGCCATTGCAGTATCGTCTCTGAAAATGAGTTCGGGATAATAAAAGTTAATTAAAGAAGAGGGGCTTCATCACGCACGAGAATGTCACCGGCATGATCGAGACTTTCGCGAATGCTTTTCTTGTTCAGGATTTTTTGCTGTGCGGCTACCGGCAATTCAGAAAACATGATGATGCCTTTCGACGTCAGCAAGTCAATCAGATCTTCCAGAATACGGATTTGTTGAAGGTCCTGAGCCAGCATTTCGAAATAATGATCGCCCTTTGCCGAATTCTCGCTTCCCGCAAGAAATTGCAGGATTTCAGGGTTGTCCAGTCCTGTCGGCTGGTCATCTTTTCCGGTGGAATCCGCCGTCAGGGCGATGATTTCACCTTTTTCATTTCGCTGTATGTAGGGCATGGTCGTATCCCGTCAGGGTTAATCCGGGTTTGATTTTGTTGAACAAGAACACCGCCTGAATAAGGTCAGGTACTGCCTGTTTTCACCTTTTAATCACAGCCTTGGATTTCATTGAGGAAATATTGGTTTTATTTTATGTCAAAAAAAGATATTTGTCTTAGCACCATGTTGCCATGAGCAAGTTGGCAACATGTTTACCTGAAAAATATATTTGTAAACATCATGTGGACTGGGAAATGGAGTGAAAACATTCACAGGAATAACATAAATAAAAGAGAATTTCACAAAAATGAAAAAGCCATAAACATCTTTCCGGAAAACAGATATTCATGGCTTCGTGATGTCCTTGCCATCATTTCGGCTTATTTCAATGATTCCGGAATATTGCTAATCCAGACTTCAGGGCGGTGCAGGGCATAGCCCTGAAGTCCATCCACACGGAGTTTTTGTACCATTTCCATTTCATGGTTATTTTCAATGGATTCGGCAATAACGAGCATGTCCTGTGTATGTGCCATCGTGACGAGCAGTTCGACAAATTGCTGGTTGTCACGGTTGGTATCAATATTCCGGATGAAACTGCCGTCGATTTTAAGATAGACGGGTTTTAACGTGCCCAGAGAACTCAGGGCCGTAATATTTCTGCCGAAATGATCGATACCGATCCCGGCACCAGTAGAAGCGATGGCCTGTTGCAGATTCAAAGCAGCATACAGATTCTGGGCAATGCCATAGTCGTCTAGTTCGAATAAGAGGCGACTTGCCAGTTTCGGCCGGGATGCCAGAGTCGATGACAGCCAGGTCACGAATTCCGGGTCCTGTATGGATGCCGGCATCAGGTTGATGGAAACATTTCCTTCCGTATTTTCCTGTTTTGCCAGTTGTTCGAGCACAGCAGAGACAATCATTTTGTCGAGTGCTTTGGTCAGGCCGTGATGATGGATCATCGGGATGAAAATACTGGCTGGAATCAGTTTGTTTTCATCATTGGCAATGCGCAGCAGGACTTCCTGCTGACGGATAACAGTCGGATCTTCTGCCGTCATGACAGATTGCAATAACAGGGTGAATCTTTTTTCATCGATGACCTTGTTCAACAGTGAAATCCACTGGGTCGCTGTCAGACTGTCGAAATCGCCCGCGATATTGTTACGATGATAATGGACAGCATTCGGCCCCTTGATTTGCGCGGCACGCAAGGCCATATCCGCTTCGGAAAGCAGTTCCTGCAAATTCTGGCTGGTGTGAAATGCCAGACCGATGTGGCCGACATCGGTAAATGGCGTCAGGCCTTTTTCATGCAGTCCGGAGAGATCCGCCGCGAGGGAGTTTGCGAATTCTTCCACCTGTTTTTCAGAGACGCCGGAAATCGCGATGGCAAAAGTGGCGCCGGACAGGCGCGCCAGCAGGATTTCATTGGCCGGGAAAGTACTGATCCGGTCCTTGACAAGCTGGCTGACACCTTTCAAAAGGGTATCTCCCGCAAGATGGCCGGATTGTTTATTCAATTCGATCAGGTGGCTGATTTCAATGAACATCAGTACGCCATGTTCGAAATCCGTTCCGGATTCGATCATGTGACGCAATCTCATATTGAAATAAGTACGATTGGCGAGGCTGGTCGTCGAATCAGTGTAAGCGGCATTGCGTATACGTTCAAGCGACGCTTCCTGCTCGCTGAAAATGTCCCTGATTTTTCCGGACATCATATTCATGGCGGTAACGACATCACGGAGTTCCCGCGTCCAGGGCATTTGTGTCTGGATAAGGTATTTTTTATTCGATATGGCTTCCGCCTGTTTCTGGACGGCCTTCAATGGACGAAGAATGTAGTGAAGGACGACAAGCACCAGCCCGAAAAGGATGGCAAAGCCGATCAGAAACAGATAAAACGACTGGACGCAAGTTGACCATAGGCGAATGTATGCGAATTCGGGATGTGCGCTGACGCGAACCGCACCAGCCTGTGTCCACCCACTCATAATCAGGCTTTCGCCCTGGGGAGTATCCAGCGGGAACATGTTGACGAACCAGGCTGGCACTTTTTCAACGGGGCGAGTGCTGATACGTTCGATCAAAGGTTTGCCATCGATGTCGGTGATGATGATTTCCCGATAGTAACCGCTGTCATACAGGGCATTGACATGGCTTTCAACGACAACCATATCGTCGTCGGCCATATAGGGTGACAGCGTCAGACCCAGCGAGGTTGCCATGTCCTGCGAAATGCTGTTGAGCTGGTCGTTCAGGTAGGCACGTGTATTATGGACATTGATGGAAAATGTCCCGATAAAGAGCAACACGAAAAGTGTTGCAATGATAAGAGTTAATTGTCGCCGTAATGTCATAACGGTCGTCTCCAGTTTAATAGCATTTTAGCAATAAAAAACAATTAATTAACGGTTGGCTTGTTTCACATAACTGTTTTTCATTGATTCTTCATTTGTTTTTCCAGTGTCAAACATAACTAGAATTCTTTTCCCATCCGGCTTTTCATCTCATTCCAGAAACGAATCTTGCCTGATCCTCCAACCCGATTTTGCTGGGTACGTGATTTCACAATCCACAAGCCATCACCATTGAAGGCATAAACCGGAGTCAGGTCAGGACGTTGCGTAGCCGGCCGGATCTGTTTGTTCAGGCTGTCCAGAACCAGTGGAACGGTGTTTGGCTGGGAGTAATAGGTCAAAACCATATGGGCAATCATTTTGTTATTGACCCGAGCCTTGACGTAGGTGATCTTGAGTTTATTGGGGTCGACATGCATTGCCACAAGCGTGAAATATTTCGCGATGGCGTAATCTTCACAATCTCCTCCATTCGTGGCGAGCATTTCTGCAGGAGTGGCCCAGTAATCTTCAATTTTCCAGTGTTCGAGGTCGGACACGTAACGGATACGGTTAAAAAAGTCGTTCACAATCTGAAGTTTTTCAGTTTCTGGTTTGTTCTGGTTTTGTTTAATGAGTCTGTCCCAGTCCTGAAGCCGTTTTTTTGCGTTGATCCCGTATTTTGCGGCAGCGCTACCAAGGTAAGCGTTGGTCAAAGGGGGAAGTACGTCGGCTGCCTTCGGCAGTAGTGGCAATATTATTGCCAATAAGATAACTAATAGAAGTCGTCCGAAAAATTGGGATGTCAGCTTGTACGGTGAGGAAGAAAAAAGCATATGACAATTTCGGAAAAGGATTACCGGATTATTGCATAATTCTCTTTTTTAAACATAAATATACCCGGCGAGGACAGATGTCGCGCCAGGTATTGTCAAACTGAAGGAAAATTATTTTTTGTCCGGTGTTGCCTTCAAATCGGGTTGGATTTCCAGTTTGGGTTCCTTGTCCAGAGACGATTTTTCTTCAACCGGTTTTATTACAGGATCAGCTTCAAGTTCAGGTTGTGCCGGTTCTTCCTGCATGACGGCAGCCTGTTTCTTTTCCTCTTTCATGTAATCGCTTCTGGTCCATGGATTGCTGTGTTCTATCCGTTTGGACGCATCGCTTTCGACAGGAGGCTTGACGTTCAGGGAGGCAAGTAATGTACCCATGTCAGCCATCAGGCGATAGCGTGCAAACAATTCCATGTATTGCCCGTTAACATATTCGACAGTCGATGTGTAATATTCGTTTTCGGTATCGAGCAAGTCGACGAGAGTACGTTGTCCGATGCTGAACTGCTTGGTGTAAGCGTCACGGGTTGCCAAACTTGATTCGGCATGTTGCAGGAGGCTTGGCAGACGTTCATGTGCAGAAACAAAGGTATTCCAGGACAGGCTGGTACTTTGATCAAGCTGCATCATGGTTCTTTTCATGATTTCCATTGCCTGATAGGACAGCTGTTTAGTTTCACCGAGCCGGGCATAATCTGCGCCACCACGCAAGATGTTCCAGTTCATGCGGATCATGGCATATTTTGAATCACTGGGTCCATCAACGCCACCGGAATCATCGGTGTAGTTCAGTCCTGCCTGAAGGTCGAAACGTGGGCCGAATGCCGATTTGGCGGCATTGTACTGGGCGTTGGCGGCGTCGATATCGGCTTTGGACTGCTTCAGGAGTGGATTCCTGTCGCGGGCTTTAACCAGCGCATCTTCCAGGTTTTTCGGCATAATTTCATCTGATGGACCTTCTGGCTGGATCAGTTCGTCAGGATGCTTGCCGGTAAAACGCTGGTAATTGATTTCAGCATCACGCAAGTTGGCTTCCGAGGAAACCAGATTCGATTTTGCCAGAGCCAGCCGGGCTTCTGCCTGATCGACGTCGGACTGGCGACCGATACCGCTTGTGGCACGCAGGGAAATCTGGTCGTAGGTTTTCTGGTGGTTTTGCAGGTTTTCCTGAGTCAGACGGACATTTTCACGCAGACGCAGGACATCCAGATAGGATTCAACCACTTTAAGAGCAATCTGTTCGGCCGTGCCGGAAACCTTGTAAGCCGAGGACTGCATACGGGCACGGTTTCTGGCGACTTCATTTGCCGTTGCAAAACTGTCAAAAAGCATTTGTGACAGGGTGACTGATTTCTCACGGCGCGTCAGGCTGTCGCTCCACTGATAAGCTGTATTGCTGTTTTTGGCTTTTTCCTTGCCGACACCCCAACCCAGATCAACACGTGGCATATAGCCGCTGTAAGCACCCAAAAGCGCTTCGTCGACCGAACGTCTCTGCCTTGCCTCGATTGCCACATCCGGGTTGTTGCGAAGGGTGTAATCGACAGCGGCCGTTAACGTTGTCTGGGCATTGGCCAATCCTGACAGAGTCAGAAATGCACTGCCGATTGCAAGGGATAGGATTTTAAATTTCATAAAGGTGCCTCACCGTAAATCAGTCCTTCTGTTTAAATCATGTTTAAATTCTACACATACATTTGAGGAAATCATGAAAAGCCTGATTCAGTTTATTAAACTCTTTATGAAATACAAATGCATTAATTTTATTAACTGGCGGAAACTTTTTGTCTTTTTTCAGGCTTTCTTGCACAAAAATTAAAGTCAATGCTGGTAGTTTACTAATTTATCTCAATGTTGTCCTGATGCAACGTGCTGTTCATAAGAATAATAAGTGTAGCCAAAATTTATTTTGTTCTGCTATAATCTCAATCTTTAGGCGCGTAGCTCAGCTGGTTAGAGCACTACCTTGACATGGTAGGGGTCGTTGGTTCGAGTCCAATCGTGCCTACCAACATCCTTTGAGGGTAAGCCCCTCTGTCTGGTTCCAGTTTTTTCTCTTTATGGTTTGATGGGTTTTTTCTGGAATCATTCATATCCCAAAAAGGGATTTTCTTTCGGCATTATCAATCAAACTCCTTCTTTTTTAAAGTGGTTTTCCTTTGTTTCGTTGGTTTTTTGCTAGTGAAATCCGTTTTGTCTGAATAAAAAATCGTTTGTTGCGATTTCGGTGGGCTTTCACATGGCTTTGTGTGAAATTCGTTCTGTGCTAAAGTTATTGGATTGATGATTATTCAATGGCGACAATTTCATTTTTCTTTCGCTTGTGCCGGTTTTTTGTGTCATTGAATGTCTGAAAAGCGCGGCCGGCCCGCGTTTTTTTGTTCTGTTTTTATTTTTATGACGGTTATTGCCGTCTTCTTGTGCTGGTTTTTGGAGACAACATGATTTCAGTTCGGCTTCCCGACGGTTCTGTGCGCGAATTCAATGAACCGGTAACCGTTTCCCAGGTGGCGGCCTCTATTGGCAGTGGCCTTGCCAAGGCGGCTATCGCAGGAAAAGTAAACGGCAAACTGGTTGATACGTCTTATATGATCGATAGCGATATCGATCTGTCCATCGTGACAGACCGTGATCCGGAAGGCGTTGATATCCTGCGTCATTCCACGGCTCACTTGCTGGCCTATGCCGTCAAACAGTTATTCCCGGATGCGCAGGTGACGATCGGGCCTGTTATCGACAATGGCTTTTATTACGATTTTTCTTACAAACGGCCATTCACACCGGAAGATTTGCAGGCTATTGAAAAGAAAATGACCGAGCTGGCCCGCAAAAACGAGGAAGTGACCCGGAAAGTGTTGCCTCGTGATGACGCGGTTGCCTACTTCAAGTCGATCGGTGAAGACTATAAGGCTGAGATCATCGAGTCGATTCCGCAAAATGAAGACGTATCGCTTTATACCAGTGGTGGTTTTACCGACTTGTGCCGTGGGCCTCATGTGCCTGCAAATGGCAAGCTGAAGGTTTTCAAGCTGATGCGTCTGGCCGGTGCCTACTGGCGCGGCAATTCCGATAATGAGATGTTGCAGCGCATTTATGGAACGGCATGGGCCAAAAAAGAAGATCAGGACGCCTATCTTCATATGCTGGAAGAAGCTGAAAAACGCGACCATCGCCGTTTGGGACGCTCGCTGGATTTGTTCCATTTTCAGGATGAAGCGCCCGGCCTGATTTTCTGGCACTCCAAAGGCTGGACGATCTGGCAGCAGGTTGAACAGTACATGCGCCGGGTCTATCAGGAAAATGGCTATCAGGAAGTCAAGGCGCCACAGATTCTTGATCGTTCCCTGTGGGAAAAATCCGGTCACTGGGACAATTATAAGGAAAACATGTTCACGACCGAATCGGAAAACCGCATTTATGCGCTAAAACCGATGAACTGTCCGGGACATGTCCAGATCTATCGTTCCAATCTGCATTCCTATCGTGAATTGCCGCTGCGTTACGGCGAATTCGGTCAATGCCACCGTAACGAACCGTCCGGTTCCCTGCACGGCATGATGCGCGTTCGTGGCTTCACTCAGGACGACGGACACATTTTCTGTACCGAAGACCAGATTCTGGACGAATGCGTTGCTTTCACCGATCTGCTGAAAAAAGTGTACCAGGACTTCGGTTTTACCGACATCATTTACAAGATCGCAACCCGGCCAGAAAAACGGGTCGGTTCCGACGAGGCATGGGACAAGGCTGAAAATGCGTTGATCCAGTCACTGGAACGTTCGGGTTGTACTTATGAATTGTCACCGGGGGAAGGCGCTTTCTATGGCCCGAAAATCGAATATACCCTGAAAGACGCCATTGGCCGGATGTGGCAATGCGGTACGATCCAGGTTGATTTCTCCATGCCCATGAGGCTGGGTGCCGAGTATGTCGCCGAAGACAACACCCGCAAGATTCCTGTGATGATCCATCGTGCCATTTTAGGTTCGCTGGAACGCTTTATCGGTATCCTGATCGAAAACCATGCCGGAGCGATGCCTTTATGGCTGGCACCAGTTCACGCCACTGTTTTGAATATCTCGGACGGACAGGCCGAATATGCGCAAAGTGTTGTTCAAACGATGAAAAAAGCCGGTTTCAGGGCTGAAGTGGATTTGCGAAACGAAAAAATAACCTATAAAATACGCGATCATTCTGTTAACAAGGTTCCTTATCTGCTGGTTGTCGGCGATAAGGAGAAAAATGCAAATACAGTTGCCGTACGTGCACGTGGAGGCGTCGATCTTGGCGTCATGACGGTGGAAGAACTGATGGCTCGGATGGAAAATGAGATCCGGTCGAAACAATAGTTTTTCTGGCTAAAACGGTATAAATTATAAAGCGAGGAATCAAGATAGCTACTGATAAGTCACATCGCCTGAATGGTGAGATAACGGCTCAGGAAGTACGCCTTGTGGGTGTTGAAAACGAGCCACTTGGTATTGTCAGCCTTCAGGAAGCCTTCAAGATGGCTGAAGAAGCGGACGTCGATCTGGTTGAGATTGCGCCAACCGCTCATCCGCCTGTCTGTCGACTCATGGATTACGGCAAATTCAAATATGCCGAACAGAAGAAAGCCCATGAAGTCAAATTGAAACAGAAGGTTGTTTCGGTCAAGGAAGTAAAATTCCGCCCCGGAACGGATGATGGCGACTATAATATCAAGTTGCGCAACTTGACCAAATTCCTGAATGATGGTGACAAGTGTAAAGTTACCTTGCGTTTCCGTGGACGTGAAATGGCTCATCAGGATATCGGATTCCGTATGCTCGAGCGTCTGAAGCAGGATCTGGAAGAGGTCGGACAGGTCGAGCAGTTTCCAAAAATGGAAGGCCGCCAGATGGTTATGGTTCTGGCGCCAAAGAAAAAGAAATAGGATCTTTTTCGTCGTTTTTCAAACGGCGGATAGAGCGCAGCGGCGTTTGCCGTTGTAAAACAAGTGAGAACAGGCATTCAAGTGTAGCGAAGTGCTGCCACCTGTGATCATGTTAAAAAGAGGAACTGTCTGAAAAGACAGGTATAAACATGCCAAAGATGAAAACCAAAAGCAGCGCGAAAAAACGTTTTCGCGTTCGTCCAGGTGGAACTGTCAAATGTGGACAGGCTTTCAAACGCCACATCCTGACCAAAAAAACCACTAAAGCCAAACGCCAGTTGCGTGGTGCGACTAATGTCAGTGCGAGCGATGTATCGTCCGTATTGCGCATGATGCCTAGCGCCTGATCCATTAACACGAATAACAAGGAAAGAACATGTCCAGAGTAAAACGTGGGGTCACAGCACGGGCCCGTCATAAAAAGATTCTTGCTGAAGCCAAAGGCTTTCGCGGTCGCCGCAGCACGGTTTTCCGTGTAGCAAAAGAAGCCGTCATGAAGGCTGGTCAATATGCCTATCGTGACCGCCGTAACAAAAAACGTGTATTCCGCGCTCTGTGGATTACCCGTATCAACGCTGCTACCCGTGAATTGGGTATGTCTTACAGCGTATTCATGAATGGTCTGAAAAAAGCCTCTATCGAACTGGACCGCAAGGTTCTGGCCGATATGGCTGTAGCAGACAAATCTGCTTTCGCTGCTATCGTAAATCAGGTGAAGGCTGCTATCGCGGCTTGATCGTGTTGCAGCTTGCATAGATAAAAGCGGGGCAAGGCCTGAACTTGCCCCGCTTTTTATTTTTACTTTTAATTTTCTGTTATCTGGCAGGAACGTACAGCATGGACTCGTTAGAACAGTTGGTTCTTCTGGCAAAACAAGATTTCAAAGACGCACCGGATGCGGTTGCGCTTGAAAATGCAAAAGCCAGATATCTCGGCAAGACCGGTTTGATTACCGAACAAATGAAGACGCTTGGCAAAATGGCGCCTGAATTGCGCAAGGCGCAGGGCGCGGTCATTAATAATGCCAAGAGCCAGATTGAAGGGGCGTTAAACGCCCGTCGTGAAGAACTCGCCAACGAAAAGCTGCAGGTACGTTTGAATGCCGAAGCGATTGATGTGACCCTTCCGGGAAGAGGAAGAGGCAAGGGCGGCATTCATCCTGTCATGAGAACATGGGAAAGAATTGAACGGATTTTCGGTTCGATCGGTTTCGACGTGGCCGATGGCCCGGAAATCGAAACGGACTGGACGAACTTCACCGCATTGAACAGCCCGGAAAACCATCCTGCCCGTTCCATGCAGGATACGTTCTATATCGAGGGCAAGGATACCGAAGGCAAGCCTTTATTGCTGCGTACGCATACCAGTCCGATGCAGGTACGTTATGCCCGTTCCCATGAGTTGCCTGTCAAAGTCATAGCCCCGGGACGCACATACCGCGTCGACAGCGATGCGACCCATTCCCCGATGTTCCATCAGGTTGAAGGTCTCTGGATCGACAAGGACATCAGTTTTGCCGACCTGAAAGGCGTGTATCTTAATTTTGTCCGCGCCTTCTTTGAAACGGACAATCTTCAGGTGCGTTTCCGCCCATCGTATTTCCCCTTTACCGAACCGTCTGCCGAAATCGATATTGCATTTGGCAGTGGACCGCTGAAAGGCAGATGGCTTGAAGTGTCCGGCTCGGGTCAGGTTCATCCTAACGTGTTACGGAATATGGGCATTGATCCGAAAGAATATATTGGATTCGCTTTCGGATCCGGTCTCGAACGCCTGACCATGCTGCGTTATGGCATTAACGATTTGAGACTGTTTTATGAAGGCGATCTGCGCTTTTTGAAACAATTCAATTAAGCATACGCTGTTAAAAAATAATTGTTACCGTTTTTGTAATTGAAAGCTGATTATGCAATTTTCTGAAAACTGGCTCCGGACACTGGTTAATCCGGATTTGACGACGGATGAATTGTCTCATCTGATGACCATGTCGGGTCTTGAAGTCGAAGGTATCACGCCTGCCGCGCGTCCCTTCTCGAAAATCGTCGTCGCAAAAGTGCTGGAAGTTGCAAAGCATCCCAATGCGGATCGTCTCTCTGTCTGTCAGGTTGACGCTGGAACCGGAACGATCTTGAGTGTCGTGTGCGGTGCGCCTAATGTCCGTCCCGGCATGATGACAGGTTGTGCGCTGATTGGCGCCGAATTGCCAACGGAAGAAGCAGGCAAGCCTTTTACCATCAAGAAGGGAAAATTGCGCGGTGTTGAGTCGAACGGTATGCTGTGTTCATTCAGTGAACTTCAATTGTCCGAAGATCACTCCGGCATTATGGATTTGCCTGAAAATGCGCCCCTGGGAACGGATTTGCGCGATTATCTGCAGCTTGAAGATTCCATTTTCGAAATCAAGCTGACGCCAAACAAGGCCGATTGCCTGTCTTTGCTGGGCGTGGCACGGGAAGTTTCTGCACTGACTGGCGCAAAATTGAACTGTCCGCTCTCCGATCCGGCCAAAGTCACGTCAAACGACAAATTGCCTGTCAGGGTTGAAGCGCCGGATTTGTGCGGCCGTTTTTCTGGTCGTGTCATCAAGGGCATCAATGCCAATGCGCCAACGCCTGACTGGATGAAACAGCGTCTGGAACGCAGTGGACAGCGTTCGATCTCGGCCATCGTCGATATTTCCAACTATGTCATGCTGGAAGGTGGCCAGCCGAACCATATTTACGATCTCGACAAGATTGACGGGGGGCTGACCATCCGCTGGGGCAAAAAGGGTGAAAAGGTCAAGCTGTTGAATGACATGACCGTCGAAGTGGACGATCGGGTCGGTATCATTGCTGATAATACGGCCGTTGAATTTCTGGGCGGCATCATGGGTGGCGACAGAACGTCCGTTTCTTCCGACACTAAAAATATTTACATTGAAGTGGCCTTCTGGTGGCCTGATGCCATCCGTGGTCGTGCCAGACGGTACAATTTCTCGACCGACGCTTCACACCGTTTTGAACGCGGCGTGGATTTCAATGCGACTGTCACGGCTCTTGAACGAATCACGGCGCTGGTACTTGAAATTTGCGGTGTCGAAGGTGAAACGACCGTCGGGCCTGTCGATGACCAGATCCTTGATTTGCCGAAACGCAATCCGGTTGTATTGCGCCGCGAAAAAGCGGAAAAGGTCATCGGTATTCCTCTCTCTAAAGAGCAGATTGCCGACATTTTCACGCGTCTGGGCCTTCCATTTGTCCAGAACGGTGAAGACTTTACCGTTACTCCTCCATCGTACCGTTTCGACATTGAAATCGAGGAAGATCTGATTGAGGAAATCGCCCGTGTTTACGGTTTTGAAAACATTCCCGCCTTGCCGCCGGTCGCGTCCAATGTCATGCGTATCAAACCGGAAAATGTCCGTTCCCTGTTTTCGATCCGTCAACAAATGGCCGATCTCGATTATCAGGAAGTGGTCAATTACAGTTTCGTTGAAGAGGAATGGGAAAAAGATTTCGCGGCCAATGACAATCCGATTCGCCTGTTGAATCCGATTGCCAGCCAGATGAGCGTCATGCGTTCGACAATGATCGGCAATCTGGTCGCCAATGTCCGTTTCAACCTGAACCGGAAATTTTCCAGAATCCGTCTTTTCGAAATTGGTGGCGTTTTCCTGCGTAATGACAAAGTAGAGAACGGTCCATTAAGCGTGGCCGGATATGAACAACCCAAGCGACTTGCCGCGATCGCTTATGGTCTCGTTGATGAAGAACAATGGGGACTGGAAGACAGGCAGGTCGATTTCTTTGACGTGAAAGCGGATCTGGAAGCCATGTTTGCGCCGAAAGAAGTGCGCTTTGTTAAAGCAAATCATCCTGCATTCCATCCAGGGAGATGTGCCGCGCTGGAAGTGAATGGACAAAAAGCAGGTTTTCTGGGTGAATTACATCCGTCATGGCAGCATAAATATGATTTGCCTCATGCTCCGGTACTGTTTGAAGTGGATATATCCGCACTGCAAACGGTTGATGTGCCAGAATATACGGAGATTTCCCGGTTCCAGCCAGTTATACGCGATATCGCACTGGTTGTGGATTCTTCCATGCCTGTGCAAGAAATCATTGACAGATTCTACAAGGAAAAAGATAATAACCCTCTATGTAACATCATGCAAGCTATTGTTTTGTTTGATGATTATCGTGGAAAAGGCTTGAATGACAACGAAAAAAGTCTTGCATTCAGGATTACCTTGCAAGATATCAATGGAACACTGCAGGATGAAGTCGTGGAAACTGCCGTCAATGCGCTGGTTTCTGCTGTCGAAAAAGACTTGGGTGCCAGATTGCGTGCCTGATTCGAATAGCTTACAGGTTTGAACAAGAATGAAATACCCCACCGATTCGCACAGTGCTGAAAACATGGGATTAGATTATCCAGATAAAAAAACGATGCCCGATTCCGACAAAAATACTTCGACTTTAACAAAAGCGGAACTGACTGAATTATTATATGAACAAGTCGGTCTGAATAAACGCGAAGCCAAGGAAATGGTCGAAACCTTCTTTGAAGAAATTTGCGGTGCGCTTGAGCGGGGCGAGGCTGTTAAATTATCCGGTTTTGGCAATTTCCAGTTGCGAGACAAACCACAGCGTCCTGGAAGAAATCCAAGGACCGGAGAAGAAATTCCGATTACAGCGAGACGGGTGGTGACTTTTCACGCCAGCCAGAAGCTGAAATCGATGGTTGAATCAGCGGAAAAATTTGACAAGTAAATACATTTTCCATGAACGAACGAGTCCACAAGCCTGAAACGGTTGTTTTACCCCCCATACCTGCCAAACGTTATTTTACGATTGGCGAGGTGAGTGACTTGTGTGGAGTGAAACCTCATGTGCTCCGATACTGGGAACAGGAGTTCACCCAGTTAAAACCGGTAAAACGCAGAGGGAACAGACGTTATTACCAGCATCATGAAGTGCTGTTGATAAGGCGGATAAGGGAGCTTTTATACGATCAGGGCTTTACGATCAGTGGCGCGCGTAACAAACTGAATGAACGTGAAAGCAGAACTGCGCCTGTCGAGGTTCTTCCTGAAGAAAGTTTCATGGCCCCTCCATCAGTAGACGTCGAGGCCATTCGTTCCGAATTAAATGATATTTTGCAATTGCTGACTCTGCCGAAAAAAGAATAATCTCACTCGCGGAGCAGGATGAACGTATCGGTTTATAGGCGTTCAACATTCATTAATCGATCAGGAAAGAGCGGTTTTGATGCGGATATTAATCAGTAACGATGACGGTTATCTGGCGCCTGGCATCAATGCGCTTGCAAAAGCCCTGTCATCCATTGCGGAAATCGCTGTTGTCGCACCGGACAGCAACCGTTCAGGTGCGTCCAATTCTCTTACCCTCGAACGCCCCATCTCGGTATATCAGGGCCGAAATGGCTTCACCTATACGACAGGCACGCCTTCCGACTGTGTTCATATTGCCATAACCGGTGTCTTGCCATGGCGGCCCGATCTGGTAGTCACAGGGATCAATCATGGCCAGAATGCGGGTGAAGATACCATTTATTCGGGAACAGTCGCGGGTGCAATGGAAGGCTATCTTTTCGATATTCCCGCGATTGCTTTTTCGCAGGTGGAGAAGGGCTGGGGCGAACTGGACAGCGCAGCCGAGATGGCACGGGACATTGTATTGAAAGTGTACGAAAAACTGCCAAAACCATTTCTTCTGAACGTGAACATTCCCAACCGGCCTTATTCGGAACTGAAAAAAGTCTGCGCGACACGTTTGGGGCGGCGGCACGAATCCGAAGCGGTTATCCGGGAAAAAGATCCGTTCGATCGGGAAATCTTCTGGATCGGGCCGACAGGACCGGTTCGGGATGCGAGCGAAGGAACCGATTTTCATGCCATCAATCAGGGGCATGTTTCCGTTACTCCGCTTCAGCTGGACTGGACGCATACCGATATACTGACTGATTTGACTAAAATACTCGCATGAACAAAAAAACGAAAACGTTTCCTTTGCCACTGTCTTCCGTGGTGGGACGATCTTCGTTTGACAAAACAAGGCAGCCGCCAGCGGATAAAAAAAGTTATGTTTCAACACAGACTGCCATGCAAAACAAGGTGGCACATTCTGGATTGAAAGATCCGGTTAAAAAACAGACCCAATTGCTTCAGGTTGGCTGGAACGAATCGAACATCACACGATCGGCCCGTTCAATGGTCGAACGGCTGGCGCAATCCGGTATACAGGACAAGGTGGTGATGCACGCCATGCAGCAGATTCCGCGCCATCTGTTCCTTGAATCAGGTCTCTGGGGGCAGGCGTATGCGGATATTGCATTGCCGATAGGTTCGCATCAGACCATCTCGAAACCGTCAACTGTCGCCAAAATGATTGAAGCACTGCGCTCCGGAATGGGATCGCAACCGATGAATAAAATTCTGGAAATCGGGACGGGTTGCGGCTATCAGGCGGCAATCCTCGCCAAACTGGCGCAAGAGGTTTATTCTATCGAGAGAATCAAGGCATTGCATGAGTTGGCACGGAAAAATCTCAGACCCATGAGAATCGCCAATTTGCGTCTGCAATATGGTGATGGCATGAAGGGACTGCCGCAGGCCGCGCCGTTTGATGGCATAATCCTTGCCGCGGCCGGTTTGCAGGTACCGGATGCCTTGCTGGATCAGCTGGCTATAGGTGGACGCCTGATTGCTCCCGTGGGAGATGAAAAACAAAAGCTGCAATTGATAAAAAGAGTCGCCGAACGTGAGTGGGAAAGCGTTATACTAGATGATTGTTATTTCGTCCCGCTTCAACAGGGAACGGTTTGAAGAATTTCAGAAGTAGACAGATATTGGAACAGGTAAATGAAGAAGATTGTTTATCCATTATTGCTAGTCAGTTGTGCAGGCCTGTTTGCCTGCAGCAGCCCCCAGAAAACAGCACCCATAAGTGACAGGTCAAGTATCACTACTTCAAATCCCTATCAGCCGATTGACAGGAATACGATCCGTTATACTGTCAAGCGCGGTGATACCCTGTCGCAAATTGCAAGACGTTCCGGTCATAGTGTTCACGATCTGGCTGGGTGGAACAATCTTCCCAATGTGAATGCACTGGAAGTTGGACAGGTCTTGCGTGTACAGCCACCTGAAGGAGCTGCTTCGACGACAGCTGTTGCGTCTTCTTCCGCTGTTCAGGTCCGTTCGATTGACGAAGCCAAAAAGAATTCCCGGCAGAAAACGACACCCCAGAAAACAGCGACCCAGTCCAGTGCCGCTCCGGCTGCTGCTGTAGCCAATGGAAATACAAAAGACGTATCCGGCATTACATGGAGCTGGCCGACTCAGGGCAATGTGATTACCCCATACAAATCCGGAAAAAACCGTGGTATCGACATTTCCGGAACGAAAGGGCAGACAGTGGTTGCCGCTGCCGATGGCACTGTCCTGCACAGAGGCAACATGAACGGTTATGGCAATCTGGTCATTATCAAGCATAGCGATGGCGTCCTGTCGGCATATGCCCATAATGACAAGATTCTGGTCAAGGAAAAACAACAGGTAAAACGGGGTCAGCAAATCGCTGAAATGGGCAATACCGATAGCGACAAGGTCAAACTGCACTTTGAAATCCGTTATCAGGGCAAGCCTGTCGATCCGATGAAATATCTGCCAGTACATTAATTCCAACCACACTTATCCCCGAATAACGCATATTGTCTCAATGTGCGTTATTTGTTTATCAGACAAGGTTTATGCCGATCAATACTATTCAAATCAAATCCCTGGACGCTGAAGGGCGTGGAGTGGGGCATTTGTCCAATGAAGACGGGACACCCGGAAAAGTCGTTTTTGTTGAAGGCGCCTTGCCCGGCGAAGTGGTCCATTTCGAAACGGTCAAAAGAAAAAGCAAATGGGAACTGGCTAAAATGATTTCCCTTTTCAGGGAATCGCCCGTACGTGCCAAACCCAAATGTCCGCATTTCAGTATTTGTGGCGGCTGTTCGATGCAGCATGTCGAGCCGTCAGCGCAGGTTGCGATGAAACAGCGTGTACTGGAAGACAATCTCTGGCATATCGGCCGTGTCAGGCCTGAACGAATGCTGCGTCCCATTTATGGGCCTTATTGGGGATATCGTTTCCGCGCCCGCCTGTCCGTTAATTACGTTCCCAAAAAAGGCGGCATTCTCGTTGGTTTCAGGGAAAGGCAGTCACGCTACGTCGTCGACATGAAGGAGTGTCATGTATTGCCACGCCACATTTCCGATATGCTCGTCCCTTTGCGGCATTTGATTGAATCGCTCTCCATCGTGCGGGAAGTTCCACAGATTGAAGTCGCCATCGGTGGAGACGGAAATCAGTTGATAACTTCTTTGCTGTTACGCATCATGGCACCTCTCACAACGGATGACGAAAGCAAACTGAAACGTTTTGCCGATGAATATCAGGTTCAATGGTGGCTCCAGACAAAGGGGCCGGATACCATTGCGCTTTTTTACCCGGACAATAACCGTCTCAAATATGTACTGCCTGAATTCAGGGTCGAGATGCCTTTCAAGCCGAATGATTTCACTCAGGTCAATCATTACATCAATCAGGTTCTGGTTTCCCGTGCCTTGCGCCTGCTGGATATTGGCGAAGACGAGCGCATAGCCGACCTGTTTTGTGGGCTGGGAAATTTTTCCCTCCCGATTGCCAGACTTGCAAAAGAGGTTGTCGGTATCGAAGGAAGCGACATCCTGACCCAACGCGCGCAGGAAAACGCCATACTGAACGGTCTGGAAGATAAAACAAGGTTCGCCACCAGCAATCTGTTTGAGATAACAGCGGAGGACTGGGTAGAACTGGGGAAATTCGACCGTATCCTGATCGATCCACCCCGGGATGGTGCTGCGGCAGTTTGCCAGGCCATTGCCGATCTGGATGAAAAGCACCTGGAATTCAAGCCTAAACGGATCGTTTATGTTTCGTGTAATCCTTCTACCCTGGCAAGGGATGCAGGCATTCTGGTCACTGAGGGTGGCTACAAGCTTGAAATGGCAGGAGTCATCAATATGTTTCCTCATACTTCCCATGTCGAATCCATGGCGGTCTTCGAACTCATTCGTTAAAATGGGGTATCCTTGTCAGGACTGAACTCACTTTTATTTAACAAATCTGATAGCTGAAACTTTTTGAACAAGTAATCTGTCATTTCATTGAAAGAGTTCAATATCCTGCAAGGAGCGATTATGAGCAAACCCAGAGTACAAAAAACGGATGCCGAATGGCGGGCGCAGCTTTCTCCTGTGGCTTATGCCGTGACCAGACAGGCAGCGACAGAACCGCCCTTTACCGGCGAGTACTGGAACCATGACGAGACCGGCGTTTATACGTGTGTCAATTGTGGAACGCCACTGTTCATTTCCGACACAAAATTCGATGCCGGTTGCGGCTGGCCGAGTTTTTTTGCACCTATTGACCCTGAAAATGTAAAGGAAAAGGTCGATGTCTCGCTGGGCATGGTGCGGACCGAAATTATCTGTGCCATTTGTGATGCCCATCTCGGGCATGTATTTAACGACGGCCCTCCTCCAACGGGGTTGCGTTATTGTATTAATTCTGCTGCCTTGCGATTCGACCCGTTACCGAAGCCGGCAGAATCTTCTGACAAGTGATAAGTAAAAAATGAAATTTCTTTTCGATCTGTTTCCCGTTATCCTTTTTTTCGGTTCTTTTTCATGGGCAAAAAGCCATATTGCAACTGCGCAAGCCATTGCGGATAAATACCTGTCCATGTTCGTTGCGGGAAACAGTATTCCCGAATCGTCAGTGCCCATTTTGCTGGCAACGGCGCTGGCGATTGTCGCGAGTGTTTTGCAGATCGTTTACCTGCTTGCCAGAAGAAGGAAAATAGAGGCGACCCTCTGGATTTCCCTGATTGTCATCACTGTTTTCGGTGGTGCGACGATTTACTTCGGAAGCGAGGAATTCATCAAATGGAAACCCACGGTTTTATACTGGCTGTTTGGCGCAGCGCTGTTGATCGCTTCAGTGATGTTCAACAAGAACCTGATCCGTAGCATGATGGAGAAGAAGGTCCAGCTGCCCGATCCGGTCTGGAAAAAACTGAATATGGCATGGGTCGTCTTTTTTGCCTTTATGGGTGTTTTGAACCTCTATGTAGCGTTCTGGGGCGGTTATGAAACGGCGACGTGGGTCAGCTTCAAACTGTTTGGCGGGATGGGCCTGATGTTCCTTTTTGTGGTAGGGCAGAGTATTTATCTGTCCAGGCATCTCAAGGATGCCCGGTAAGCGGTTATGAGATAAGAAAAAGGCGTGAATGGTGTCACGCCTTTTTTATTTTCCCCTGAATTCGGGACGCTCCTGTTTCAGGAAAGCCAGACAGCCGGTCTGGAAATCTTCTGTATC
Source organism: Oxalobacter formigenes (assembly GCA_019424645.1). GTDB lineage: Bacteria > Pseudomonadota > Gammaproteobacteria > Burkholderiales > Burkholderiaceae_D > Oxalobacter > Oxalobacter formigenes_D. The sequence continues at coordinate 68,667 of JAHYZB010000005.1, read as the reverse complement.
AAAACAGTCGAAACATTCGTCTTTCTCATCATCAGTCACATTGGGAGTGCGAAGCAGCCTCCTGATGAATCTTTTGTGCCAGCGTGCCGCCAGAGGCGCTCCTGAAACGATTCGACGAACAGTGTCGTTGACGGATTTTTCAAGCTCATCGTCGGGGACAACACGGGTTACGAGACGTCT
>JAHYZB010000005.1:68099-68477 GCA_019424645.1 Oxalobacter formigenes | reverse complement strand
AATCCGGCCTTCCAGCAATATTTCCATTACAACGTCTTTACCAGCCAGTTCAATCAATGGTTCGAGTTCAGGATAAGCCATCACAAGCCCCAGATTTTTTATCGGTGCGCCGAAGCGGGCTGATTTATTGCAAATTCTGAAGTCGCATGTGGACGCGATTTCCAGACCGGCACCGACACAAATCCCTTCGATAGAGGCGATCAGAGGAACGGGACAGTTTTGCAGCGCAATGAGCGTATCGTGCATCAGCTTTCCATAGTCGCGTGCCTGTTTTTTGTTTGACCTGACTTCTCCGAATTCATGAATGTCGCAACCGGACGAAAACGCCTTTTCGCCTGCTCCCCTGATGACAATGCATCTCAGGGAAGCGTCGGACGA
>JAHYZB010000005.1:29775-68089 GCA_019424645.1 Oxalobacter formigenes | reverse complement strand
ACGGACTGGTGAAGTATCCGCCACATATGCGCCGTGATAGCGTTGTGCCGTTCCGGATTGTTCAGCGTGAGAGTGGCTATAAATTTCCCCTCCCGTTCAAAATAAACCGGCTCCCGACCGTTTTGTAACGATGGGGAGCCGTTTGCAACAGTATCGGTCATATCGACGACCGTATTAACCTGTATTGCGCATGCCGGCGGCAATGCCGTTGATCGACAGGTGAATGCCCCGGGTTGCACGAGCGTCGAGGTTTTCGGGATTGCTACCCGGATTGCGATGACGCTTGATCAGTTCAACTTGCAAATGATTCAGAGGATCGATATAGGCCAACCGGTCTTTCAACGCGCGGGCAAGTCGCGGATTATTGACCAGACGTTCTTTCTCGTTTGTGATGATTTCGAAACTGCTCAATGTCCGCTGATGTTCTGCGCAAATGTGCGAGAAAACGGTATCACGCAGATTCCTGTCTGTCACCAGTTCGGAATAGCGATAGGCAATCGCGAGATCGGATTTGGCCAGAACCATGTCCATATTCGAGAGCATGGATTCAAAGAAAGGCCATTCCCTGTACATGGACTGGAGAAGCGCAATTTTTTTGTTTTTGACGTTGACGTCTTCTTCATCCAGCCACTCGGTTATCGCGGAGCCGAAACCGTACCAGCCAGGCAGCAGCACACGACATTGTCCCCACGAGAAACTCCAGGGAATCGCTCTCAGGTCTTCAATACGGCGCGAAGACTTGCGGGATGCAGGACGGGAACCGATATTCAGTTCGGCGATTTCTGTAATCGGAGTCGACTGGAAGAAATAATCCGTGAATCCCGGTGTATCGTAAACCAGATGGCGGTAAGCCTTGTACGCCAGTGCTGAAATTTCTTCAAGCGCTGACTCGAAGTCACGCATCTTGTCGGTGTATTTCTTGTTTTCGTCTTCCGGCATCAGGCTGGCTTCCAGCGTAGCGGCAACGAGCAGCTCCAGATTACGGCTGCCGATTTCCGGATCCGCGAATTTGGATGAGATCATTTCCCCCTGTTCAGTCAGACGGATCTGGCCGTTAACGGTGCCGTGCGGCTGGGCCAGAATGGCTTCATAGGTAGGTCCACCTCCGCGGCCGACGGTACCTCCACGTCCGTGGAACAGGCGAAGCCGGACACCCATCTGGTTGAACAGCTCGACCAGTTGTTTTTCTGCCTTGTACAATTCCCAGTTCGATGTCGTGTAACCGCCATCCTTGTTCGAATCGGAGTAACCCAGCATGACTTCCTGCAAATCGCCCTGTTTTCTGATCAGTTCCCTGACCAGCGGGATGCTCATGGTCTCTTTCATGATGGCCGCGGCCGAGCGCAAGTCGGGAATCATTTCAAACAGGGGAATGGCCATGAGATCGGCTTCGGCCTCATTCCAGTCCAGAACGGTATCGGAACCGGTTTGACGTTTCGGACGAAGCAGCCCGGATTCTTTCTGGAGCAGATAAACTTCCAGAATGTCCGAAACCGTTTCAGTGTGGGAAATAATGTAATTGGTGATTGCCCGCTTGCCGTACTGTTCCCGGATATAACGGGCTGTACGCAGGATTCTGAGTTCAGACGTCGTTTCTTCCGAATATTGGGCGAACGGGGAATAAAGCAGACGTGGCTGGCTGAGTTCTTTGATCAGCAATTCGACTTTTTTCTCTTCGGACAGGGCCGCGTAATCCGGTTCGACCTGCGCGGTAGCAAAAATTTCCGTCAGTATGCGTTCATGAATGTCGGAACTCTGGCGCATATCGAGCGTCGCGAGATGGAAACCGAAAATATCGACCGCAGCTTTCAATGATCCAAGCCGGATTCTGACAAGCAGTTCACCCGCATTCTGATTCAGGGAATCGATCATGATCTGGAGATCGGCTCCGAATTCTTCCGGTGTCGCATAAGCGTCACCCGTTCCGATTTCGCTGCGCGCAAGGCTGGTCATGCCATAGTCACGGGCCGTTGCCGCCAGACGTGAGTAAATGGCGATCAGGGCACGGCGGTAAGGCTCATCGACACGATGCAGTGATGTATCGGACGAGGTATTGGCCAGTTCCTGCAATTCAGGGCTGACGTGATTCAACAGTGACGAGATGGAAAGCTCGGCACCAAGGTTATGGATTTCTTCCAGATAGTATTCCATGACCAGATGGGATTGTCGCTCCAGTGCGTGAAGCATCGTATCGGCGTTGACATTCGGGTTGCCGTCGCGGTCACCACCGATCCAGCTGCCCATCTGCAGATATTTGCTTTTGGAGCCCGGGGCGGCAATACCATCGGCACTTTCAGGATAACGTCCGCTGATTTCTTCCTGAATCGAATGATAGAGTTCAGGCAATTCCCGCAGGAATGTCGTCCGGTAATAGGACAGGGCATTATTGATTTCATCGGCAACGGACAAGCGGGTGTAACGCAACAGGCGTGTTTGCCAGAGGGCGGCAATTTGCGCACGAAGCATTTCCGTATTGTGTTTGCTTTCCTTGGGGGTCAGGGGAGTGCCGTGCTCAGCCAGCAAACGGGCGATTTCACGTTCGCTGTCGAGGGTGCTTTTCCGCTGGACTTCGGTCGGATGGGCAGTCAGTACAGGAGAAATGAACGTTCTGTTCAGGGATTGTTTGATTGCCGCACCGGGAACGCCTGCCGCTTCAAGCTGGTCCAATGCATAATTCAGGCTGCCTTTTTCTGGCGGTGCACCGGAAATGAGAGCTGAACGATAGGCCAGATTGGCATGCTTGTCGACGGCGATATTGGCCAGATGCGAAAAATACGAAAAAGCGCGAACGACTGAAATGGCCTGATTCCTGGAAAGGTTCTTCAACAGGTTGTTCAGGGTGTCTGCGGAACAGATATTGGGGTCGCGCCTGAAACTGACGGCTGTCTGGCGTACTTTTTCAACCAGATTGAAGGTATCTTCACCTTCTTTTTCACGAATAATGTCCCCGAGCATACGACCCAGCATACGAATATCTTCTTTTTCGGGCGCTTCTGTCCGGGATTGGGATGAATTGTAGGGGCTCATTTCCTGATGCTGATCTGCCATAGTGATAATAAGGTCAGGTAAGTCAAAATAACCGGTCATGGATAATGACGGCTTTCGAAAAAACGGTGTTATTCAGTTTGGTGTCAAAAAACATACTGAAAGGCGGAGTGGGCGGTTCTGATAGCCGATCTGTATCGGCTGTGGAAACCGGAAACTCCTGTCGTTTTACAATAAAAACGCGACACTACAGGATAAAGCGGTGTTTCATCATGGGAAAAGATGAAAATACAGGCTTTTCACTGTGTCCGGGCAAGTAAAAGAGTATACCTTTTTTCGTATCATATCCCACCCTTTACGATGGACTTTTGCATAAAAAATTGTCAATATTTTCAATATAGGCAATTATTTCTGTTCTGATTCATTCAATAAAACTCATCTCCAAAGCAGAAAGTATCTGCAGGCAGAATGAAACGCGAGACGGTTCATGTCGCGAATTTCCAACAATGGCAGCCTGTCTCGTACAGACGGAACCGTCTCTTTTTGCCCCTTGCAATTGAAAACGTTTTCATTAGGACCGGAAGATATTTTTGTCTTGTCAGATGACACGTAAAAAGGGAGATTCAGAGGCTATAATGTTCTTCGATAATAATAAACTTGTTGAATATGTCCTCACCTGATTCATCACCCGAATCCGTTTCTTCCGGTAAAGCCGAAACGCTTTCCAGGATGCAGCAGCGTTTGCGCTGGCTGACCTGGGGGATGGTCGTGCTCGTCGTCCTCTTTGTTGCCCATCTGGTTTATTCGCATATCGAAATCGGGGGGCTTCGTGGGGAGATCGCCAGGCGTTTGCAGACAGGTGACGATGTGAGTATGGAGGCGAAAACCATCGCCAAAACCACGCAGGATATGGTGCTGGATATTCAGGCAAAAGTGGTCGCTCTGGAAAACAAACAGGCAGAAACGCAGAACCAGCAGGTATCGCTGTCGCAAATGTACCAGGATCTGTCGAAAAGCAGGGACGACTGGTCTCTGGCGGAAATCGAACAGGTTTTATCGACAGCCAACCAGCAGCTGCAACTTTCCGGAAATATCGATGGTGCACTGGTCGCCTTGCAAAATGCCGACAGGACACTTGCCCATTCCAATAAAGCGCAGTTCATAGCCATCAGGGCAGCTATTGCAAGGGATATCGGACGTTTGCGGGCAGTTCCGAACGTCGATACAGCCGGGATGGCTTTGAAACTGGACAGTATTATCAACGAAATCAACCGCTTGCCATTGATGGCAGGAGAAAAACCGTTGCCTGATCATGACGGGGACAGTTCTTCTCGCATGAAAAAAGAATATGAATTTTCATTGTCGCCTTCGGAATGGGCGCATTCCAGTGCCGTTTTATGGAATGACTGGATTGACGACATGCGAGGCGAAATCCATTCACTGGTCAGGGTACAGGAAGTGGACGCTCCGGATGCGTTGATCCTGTCGCCTTCGCAAGCTTATTATCTGAGGGAAAACCTGAAATTGCGTCTGCTCTCTGCACGACTTTCCCTGCTGTCACATTCACCGAATTCTTTCAAAAACGATATCAATGCCACGCTGGATTTGCTTGACCGTTATTTCGATGCGTCGGCAGATTCCGTGAAATCGGTCAGGACAACGTTGAGAAATCTGGAAACAAGTGATCTGTCCGTAGAGATTCCAAGTCTGTCCGATAGCTTGAACGCCGTCCAGAATCACCGAATGAAGAACTGATGCCATGCGAATCTTTCTCTGGATACTCTCCCTTTTTGCGACAGCGGTCGGGCTGGCCGTACTGGTGCGTTTCAATGCGGGGAACGTCGTTTTCTTCTGGCCGCCATACCGGGTCGATATCTCGCTCAACTTTTTCCTTTTGCTGCTGGTTCTGCTGTACATTTTGCTGTTTCTGGTTTTCAAGGCCATTCATCTGGCTTTGCGTTTGCCGTCCCGGGTTTCACAGATACGCGAACAAAAAAAAGAGCAGGAAAGCAATCAGGCTTTGCGGGAATCCCTGAAGGCCCTGTTTGAAGGCCGTTTCGTGCAGGCACAGAAAGCGGCAGGAAAGGCCTGGGATTGGGAAAGGAACAAGGGATACGCCGCCCTGATCGGAGCGCGGGCATCACAGGCCGTTCAGCAATACGACAAACGTGACGATTACCTGAAAAGCATAGAGGATGACAAAGATTACGATACGGCATGTCTTGTAACGAAAGCCGAGTTGTATATCGACGAGCATCAGCCACATAAGGCACTGGACGTCATTAACGAACTCAATGCAAATGGTACGCGTCATATCCATATCCAGCGTTTGTCCCTGAAGGCCAACCAGCAGATCGGGAACTGGAAAGAAGTGCTCCGGCTCGTTCAGTCTCTGGACAAGCATCACTCCATTCGTCCGGTATTGTCGGAAAAGCTGAAAGAGGCTGCATATGTCAATCTTCTCAATTCAGCTGCGCCAGACGTGGAATCGGTAACGCTTATATGGCAAAACATTCCCGGAGAAGAGCAGGAAAAACCGGCTGTTGCTATCAGTGCGGCAAAAGCGTTTTACCATTGCATGTTGCCTAAAAACAGCGAAGCAATATTGTGCCATGTGCTGGATAAATTCTGGGACGACCGGCTGGTGAATGCGTTTGTTGAATTTGCCGAAAGCAGGGAACCTGCCGATCTGGTAATTCAAACTGGGCATTGTGAACGATGGCTGGAAAAATACGGACGGCAGCCTCAGCTTCTGCTGGCTCAGGGTGTCTTGGCCTCCCGACAGAAACAGTTCGACAAATCAGTAAACTGTTTTGAAGAAGCCGTTTCGCTTGCCTCCGACCGGAAAGTCCTGTATCAGGCTCACCTTTTGCTTGCGCAATTACATGACAGGCTGGGGCACGAAGAAAAAGCGGTCGAGCATTACCGTGAGGCGTCGATCAGCCGCCAGATTCTCAAGGGCTGACTTTTCCGGATTTCTTTTCGTTTTCACGTCTTATGGATGCAGTTGTTTCAAACGTTTTTGTGCTTCCACATTGCCTTGAACTGCCGCTTTCCGATACCACATAACAGCTTTGGATATATCCCTTGCAATACCTATTCCCTTGTCATACATGACCGCCAGATTGAATTGGGCTTTCGCATAACCTTTTTCGGCAGCGGCTTCAAACCAGTGGAATGCTTTTTTCTCGTCCTTTTCCAGTCCGATACCTTCCGAATATAAAACGCCGAGTTTGTTTTGCGCTTTCATATAACCGGCCCGTGCCGCCTTTCCGAACCAGTATGCGGATTGCCCTTCGTTTTTCGTTACGCCCAATCCACGAGCATACATCACGCCAAGGCCGTACTGGGCTTCCGGAAGCTGGTGCATGGCAGCCTTGCGCAGCCATTTTATGGCTTCCGCAAAATCCTGCCGGGTTCCTTTTCCAAGGCCATACATGACCGCCAGATTGTATTCAGCATCAGGATAGCCCTGAACAGCTGCCTTGCCATACCAATCGAAAGCTTCTTTATAGTCCTGTGCGACATCATTACCATCGTAGTAGGTAACCCCGAGATAATTCTGGGCTCTCGCGAATCCCTGATTGGCTGACTTCATAATCAGATTCAGGCCACGCTCGATATCTTTTCTGACGATCACGCCGTTTTTATACAGAAGACCCAAAGCATAAGTCGATTTCGGGTTGTCTTTTTTCGCGCCCGCCTCAAACAGCGAAAGTGCCTGCTGATAGTGCCCGCTTTTGTATGCGCTGACACCATCGTCGAAGTCATCGGCAAAAGCGACACCGGCCAGAAATGACATGGCAAGCAGCAAAAACGCGTGAAAAAAATGGTTTGCCCGGATATCGAAAAAAATCATTTTTCTGGCAGTCTGGCTGTTCATATGCAAATCTCTGGATAGAAGGAAGGCGATGCTTAACTTTAATATAAAAAACAGCCGCTACAACGATTTGTTGAATCTAAAATTTTAATTGAAACTTCATTTTGCATGAAAACGACGAATTCGTTTTTTTCAATAGCATATTCTGTTTTATCCCATACTACGGGAACAGGCATTTTTTATCTTTGTGAAATCTCTCTAATCTATTAACTGGTAAAAGTGAAAAAGTTTTTCCTTTGCCCGTTTTCCCTGATTTGTACATTACCTGTTCATCTCCCAAGGCAGTCGTGTTTTCACCCGGATTCATTAAAGCCATAAAAAAAGGGCAGCGACTGCTGCCCTTTTTTACTGTTTTGCCGAAATCAGTTTGCAAGCAACTGTCTCAAAACAAATGGAAGAATACCGCCGTGACGGTAATAGTCCACTTCAATCGGTGTATCGATACGAAGCAGTAGAGGCACGTTTTGTGAGGTACCATCGGCGCGATGGACGACGAGCGTCACATCCTGTAATGGAGTGATGTCGTCCAGTCCTGTCAGATCGAAAGTTTCATCACCTTTCAGTCCCAGTGATTCAGCGCTGTCCTTACCCGTAAACTGAAGCGGCAAAACCGCCATGCCGACCAGATTGGAACGGTGGATACGTTCGAAGGAACGGGCGATAACCGCTTTTACGCCCAGCAACTGGGTGCCTTTTGCAGCCCAGTCACGGGAAGAACCGGTACCGTATTCCTCACCACCGATAACGATAGTAGGCACTTTTTCTTTCTGGTAGCGCATTGCCGCGTCGAATATCGACGTTTCTTCACCACCCGGCTGATACAGGGTATAACCGCCTTCACGACGGCTGCCATCCGCTTGTACGGGCAACATCTGGTTCTTGATACGGACGTTGCCGAATGTGCCGCGCATCATCACTTCATGGTTGCCACGGCGGGAACCGAAGGAATTGAAGTTGGCTTTCGAAATACCGTGTTCCAGCAGCCAGGCTCCGGCAGGGCTTTTTTCCTGAATCGAACCGGCAGGGGAAATATGATCTGTCGTAATCGAATCACCAAACAGGGCAAGGGCACGGGCTCCTGAAATATTGGCGGATGCCGCGTTCGGTTCCATACTGAAATCGCTGAAGAAAGGCGGTTCGGCAATATAGGTCGATTGCGGCCAGTCATAAACGTCACCTGTCGCAAAGCCGGAAATTTTTTGCCAGAGTTCACCCGGAGCCGATTTGATATCGCTATAGTTCTTGCGGAAAGACGGCGCATCCAGAGCCAGAGGAACCAGCTCAGCCACTTCGTGCGAAGTTGGCCAGATATCGGAGAGATAAACGTCTTTGCCATCCTTTCCTTTTCCGAGCGGTTCCGTCGTCAGATCGCGTGTGACATTTCCGGCAATCGCATAAGCCACGACGAGCGGAGGCGATGCCAGGAAGTTGGCGCGAATGTTCGGATGGATACGGGCTTCAAAGTTACGGTTACCGGACAAGACAGCCGCAGCGACCACATCGTTTTTAACGATAGCTTCGTTCATGGCCGGCGTCAGGTCACCGGCATTCCCGATACAGGTGGTGCAACCGTAGGCGGCCACGTTGAAACCAAGTTTTTCAAGATAAGGCAAGAGACCGGCTTTTTCCAGATAGTTGGTCACAATTCTGGAACCCGGAGCCAATGAGGTTTTGATACGTGGCGAAACCTGCAAGCCGGCTTCGACCGCTTTTTTCGCGAGCAGTCCGGCAGCCAGCAGGACAGCCGGGTTGCTGGTATTGGTGCACGAGGTAATGGCTGCGATCAGGATGTCGCCATTTTTCAATTCGACATTGTCGGAATTGACATAGCTCGCATTCATATCAGCCGGTTTTTTGTTAAAACCACCGTCCTTGACCGGAGCACTGAACAACTCGGTAAAACGTTTCTTCAGGTTGCCCAGTTCAATGCGATCCTGTGGGCGTCTTGGACCTGCAACGGATGTTGTGACGCTGCCGAGGTCAAGATTGACGACACGGGTGTAATCGATCTGGCCTGCTTCAGGGATGCCAAACAGTCCCTGTGCCTTGAAGTAGGATTCCAGCGCAGCGACTTCTTCATCGCTGCGGCCGGTATTTTTGAAATAACTGATTGTGGCTTCATCGACAGTAAAGAAACCGATAGTTGCACCGTATTCCGGAGCCATATTGGCAATCGTTGCCCGGTCGGTAGCGGACAGGGAAGCTGCGCCTTCGCCAAAGAATTCGACAAACTTGCCGACGACTTTTTCCTTGCGTAGCAGTTCGGTGATGGTCAGGACCAGATCGGTTGCGGTACAGCCTTCGCGCAATTTGCCAGTCAGGTTCATGCCGATGACATCAGGCGTCAGGAAATAAACCGGCTGTCCGAGCATACCTGCTTCTGCTTCGATACCACCGACACCCCATCCAACGACACCGACGCCATTGATCATGGTCGTGTGCGAATCGGTACCGACCAGTGTATCCGGATAATAAATGTCACCGAGTTCAGCATCATTACGTTTGTGGACGCCACGGGCCAGATATTCCATATTGACCTGATGGACGATACCGAAGCCGGGAGGAACGACACCGAACGTATCGAAAGCCTGCATGCCCCACTTCATGAACTGGTAACGTTCCCGGTTACGGTCGAATTCCAGTTTCATGTTGAGGTCGAGCGCGTTGTCCTGACGGAAATAATCGATCTGGACGGAATGATCCACAACCAGATCGACGGGAACCAGCGGTTCGATCTTCTTCGGGTTCTTGCCTGTGTGGACGGCAACATTTCTCATGGCGGCGAGATCGACAAGCAGCGGAATACCGGTGAAGTCCTGCAAAATCACACGTGCAACGACGAAAGGAATTTCGTTGGTACGTTCTTCATTCGGCTTCCAGTTAGCCAATTGGCGTACGTGTTCTTCCGTAATTTTCTTGCCGTCACAATTACGCAGTACGGATTCGAGAACGATCCGGATAGAGACAGGCAGGCGGGACAAATCGAGGCCGAGTTCTTTTCCAAGATCGGGAATGGAATAGAAATGCCCCTTTTTCTCGTTGGTGACAGGAAATTCTTTATAGGTATTCTGTGTGAAACAAGACATGAAAACTCCAAATACGAATGGCCCTTTCCGGGCCATTCATCAGTCAGACTGAAACAAAAACAATTAAAAGTTTAGTTTTTAGCGGCCACCAAAGCTTTTTTTTGTTCAGGATTACGGCATTCATTAGCCAGCTGGCTCCCTTTTTTGCTATCCAGGAGCATGCTTTTCGCCGGGATGTTTACCCAGACGAGGCCAGTACTTTTATCTTCATAACGTTCAGCACCGGTGGTGGTTGCCGTACGCAGCATCCGGTGCATCTTGTTTCGCCATTGAAGATTGACGTAACTTGGATCGTCGGATTTTTTGTAAACGGTTAATTTATTGCCGAGCTCACAATTATATTGTGAACCACTCATTCCCGCTACATTGACCACTGCTTCTTCTTTTTGTGCAGCCTGTGTTTTTTTAGCAGTTTTTTTCTTGACGGGTTTTTTTGCTTTTTGGGACTTGGTGACAGGTTTGGCCTGCGCAGATCCAATAGTAAATGGAAGAGCGAATCCTGCTACAACGAAAATAGCGGCCAGAAGTTTATGCATGTTAAGCCTCATTCAAAAGAAGAAAATGTGCTGTTGGCACAACTATATGATAATAGTCCTGTGGATAAATCTGCAAGCATTGATACCGGTTTTCTTCAATATTTTTATCGATTTGAGAAGGAATAAAGTTCAAATAAATCAAAAGCTAGCCGCTTTTCAGGGAATATCTGGCGAAAATCATGGTGAAAAGATTTCCCGATGGAATATAAATGGCAAAAAGAAATAAAAAACATCCTGTTCCGGAGAAATTCAGGATGTTTTAAACGAATTGTTTTTCAATAGAGTCCCGCTTGCCGTCCTCTTGCCTGAACCAGCGTCAGCAGAATATCGATTGTCGGGGTCGGAACATGGGTTAAACGACCGAGTTCCTGTACTGCCGTGACCAGTGCGTCGATTTCCATCGACCGTTTTCTTTCCAGATCCTGCAGCATCGACATTTTATGACCGACTGCCTTGCCTGCTATGGTCAGGCGCCTGTCGATCATTTCTTCAGGGATGAAAACATCCAGAGCTTCCGTGACGGCTTTCGCTTCAACCATGGCCAGTCTGCAGAGTTTACCCAAATCGCCGGACGTGATCTGGTCGAGCGTCGTGTGTGTCAAAGCGCTGATTGGATTGAAACAGACATTGCCCCACAATTTCAGCCAGACGTTCCAGCGGATGGCGTCGCGAACAGGTGCGTCGAAATTGGCCACTTTCATCGCCTCCGACAGCGCCATGACACGGTCGGATTTGCTGCCGTCGGGTTCGCCGAGAATGAAGCGATTGAATTCATGATGTTCAACGATGCCCGGGGCGATGATTTCACAGGCCGGATCGACAACGCACCCGATAGCCCGTTCCGGACCGATCAGCTTCCATTGTTTTGCTCCCGGATCGACCGATTCAAGATGACGGCCGTCGAATTCACCGCCATTCTTGTAGAAATACCACCAGGGTATACCGTTCATGGCGGTCACCATCGCCGTATCCGGTCCCAAAAGAGGCGCGAACTGTTCTGCCGATTCATAAGACTGGTGAGCTTTGAGCGCACAAATGACATAGTCCTGTGGGCCGAAATCAGCCGGATTACTGCTGGCAGCAATCTTGGCGTTCTTTTCTTTTCCGTTGATCCGGAGAGTCAGGCCATTCTTTTTGATGGCGTCCAGATGTTCGCCCCTTGCTATTACACATACTTCATTTCCGGCGAGTGCCAGTTCAACTGCCAGATAACCGCCGATCGCACCGGCACCGAATATACAGATTTTCATGTTCAGTCTCCTTGTTTGCACAACATTAACGGATGAAATAACAGTGGTGTTGATATGAGTATACACAGCTCTTATTTATATAAAAAATACTTTTTTTGTTTATAATAAATATGATTTAAATATAAATTGAGGTGTCAAATGGATGTTCGCCAATTACGCTATTTCTGCGCCATCGCAGAGGAAGGACAGATCAGCCGTGCCGCACAGAGGTTGCATATTGCCCAGCCGCCCTTGAGTTACCAGCTCAAGCTGCTTGAGGAAGAACTGGGTGTGAGGCTGATTGAACGGAACACCCGCAGTCTCTCCCTGACAAAGGCAGGGCTTGCTTTTTACCAGCGCGCAGAACAGATCCTCGGGTTGATGAAAGTCGCGGCTATCGAAGCCAAGGATGTTGAATATGGCGTCAATGGTGTGTTGACCATCGGCAGTCCTCCTGCGATCGGAAATATCTATATTCCGGAACGAATAAAGCGTTTTCATCAGGAATATCCCCATGTCCGGTTTCAGTGGCGGGAAGGGAACACGTATCGTATTCTGGAATTGCTGAATGCGGACATGATCGAATTCGGCATTGCCCGCTTGCCGGTGCCGATGGGGTCTTACGAGTCGAAACCGCTGTTGACGGAATCCTGGATGGCTGTCTCACGCAGTGACGATGAAAAGTGGATCGGAAAAGACAATATCGCATTGGAAGAGCTGGGAGAAGAGCCACTCATACTGATGCATCGGCAGGCAGGAATCCAGTGCCACGATATGGTTATCGATGAAATGAAAAACAACGGGATCAATGCCAATGTGTTCTGTGAGAGTGATAACGTTTCAGCCATTCTCTCTCTGGTTGAAGCGAGGCTCGGTATTGCCATATTGCCGGTATCGACTTTGTCTGTCAGGCCAGCGGAAGATTTTCATGCAATGGCGATTGCCGGATGTCAGTTGCAATCGTTTTCCGCCATTTTGTGGAAAAAAGACAAACCGCTGTCAGCTGCGGCCAAATTGTTTCTGGAGATGTTCTAAAAGCTTTACAAGAAAGTTTTGGCGGCAGTTAAAATAAGCGTTTACTTTATCCAATTGAAAGAAGGTCAGGCATATGTTCAGTTATCAACACGCTTTTCATGCAGGCAATCATGCGGATGTCTTAAAGCATGTCGTGCTGATACAGACACTAACACACGCCATTCAGAAAGAAGCGGCAGTTTTTTATGTCGATACGCATGCTGGGTCAGGGGTTTATTCCCTGAAAGGGGCACAGGCACAGAAAAGTGCTGAATCTGAAACGGGTATCCAGAAATTGTGGCCCGAAAAAGAAGCTCCCGGGTATGTCGCGGATTACCTGAATCTGATTCATGACATGAATCCTTCCGGCAAGCTTCAATACTATCCGGGTTCACCCTTTATAGCGGAAAAGCTACTGCGTTCACAGGACAGACTGCGTCTTTATGAGCTGCATCCGACGGAAATCCAGAATCTGGCGAAGAATTTTCAGGAGCTGGCGAAACAGGAGCAACCGTCAGGTCAACGCTCTGCAGGGCGTGGCAAGCGGGTCATCGTAGACAGGAATGACGGGTTTGCAGCATTGAAAGCGGTATTGCCACCTCCGAGCAGAAGGGCAGTCGTGCTAATCGATCCGCCTTATGAAAACAAGATGGATTACCAGAAAGTCATCGACAGCATCGCCGACGCGATGAAACGTTTTCCAACAGGAACCTATCTTATCTGGTATCCCGTATTGCAACGGCCTGAATCGCAACGTTTTGCCCAGCGTCTGAAAAAAACGGTCAATCAGGAATGGCTGAATGTGACGCTTTCAATTGGTGGACAGGCGCTTGATGGTTTCGGCCTGGTTTCCAGTGGCATGTTCGTCGTCAATCCGCCATGGAAACTGGCGGATGAACTGGAAGAAACGATGCCTTATCTGGTCTCTGCACTTGAAAAAGATGCTGGCGCCAGTTACCTCCTTGAAACGGGAACCGGCAAGTCCTGACATCCTTGTTTTAATTAAGAAACTAATTTGCCAGAAACAGGAAAACAGTCGGTTTCTTCTGGAAATCCGGTAGTTCTCCTTTTCCAATTAGCCCTTTCCAATCAGAGACAGGCAAGGTCCTGACCGATTCGGACGAAAGGGTCATATCGGTGGCGACGCAGAGTAATGTGTCAGGACGCAAGGCGGCACACAGTGCTTTTAAAAACGGTTCATTTCGATAAGGCGTTTCAATAAACATCTGGGTTTGCCTGTCATGGCGCGAACGTTCTTCCAGAGCCCGGATCTGACGGCTGCGTTGCTCATTATCGGTCGGAAGATAACCGTTAAACGCAAAACTCTGGCCATTCAGGCCGCTTGCCATCAAGGCCAGCAACAAGGAAGATGGGCCAACCAGTGGTTTGACCGGGATATTTTTTGCATGGGCAAGGCGTACAAGATCGGCGCCCGGATCGGCGACAGCGGGAACACCCGCTTCCGATATCAGGCCGACGTTTTTGCCGGCCAATAAAGGTTTCAAAAGTTCCGGCAGTTTTGTCTTGTCTGTGCGGATATTCAGCTCGGCAATGTCGATTTGCTGGAGAGGCTGTTTGAGGGGGGATACTTCAGCAATCCGTTTCAGGTGCGCTCGGGCGGATTTTGCGTTCTCTGCAATGAAACAGTCGAGCGATGCGGTTATTTCACTGACGGCATCGGGAATCATATCGGTCAGGTTCATGTTGGAGTGATCGCCACCCAAAGTATTGGGGATCAGGTATAAAATGCCTTTGCTCATTTTGTCGCTCCCGAGAAAAAAGACAGGCCGCATTTGCGTAACATACTGGTCAGGGCGATAAGCGGCAAACCGGTCAGTGCGGTTGGGTCGCTGCTTTCGATTTTTTCAAGAATGGCGATGCCGAGAGCCTCGTTTTTTGCACTTCCTGCACAATCGTATGGTTCTTCAATTTTGAGATACGCTTTCAATTCCTCATCAGGCAAATCCCGGAATGTGACAACTGTTTTGACGATCTCTTGTTGTGCCGTTTTGTCCGGGTCGGCATCCATTCCGTTCCAGACGCACAAGGCGGTATGAAAATGGACTTCTCTTCCACGCATTTTTTGCAACTGCTTGAGGGCATTTTCAAAAGAACCGGGTTTTCCGATCTGTTCTCCCCGGCATTCCGCAACCTGATCCGATCCGATAACGATGGAACCGGGATATTGAATTCCAATAGCTTTTGCTTTCAGAAAGGCGAGTCTTGCCGCGGTTTTTTGTGGGTTTTCATCGGGAAACGGGGTTTCGTCGATGTCCGGGCTGATGGCTGTAAAGGGAAAACCCAGACGCGACAGTAATTCTTTGCGATATTTCGATGAGGACGCCAGTATGAGTGTATGAGTTGAATCGGGAACCATAATGTATCTGCAGGATGTGAGTGTATTAATTAGTGTACTAAAGCTTTGACTAATAAGAAATAATTTTGTTAAAATTATGAATTTACCGCTCTTTGCGAGCTATGAACTCATATTTGATCGATCCATTTGAATTTTGCCGCAATGGCGAATCTTTAAAGGGAAAAGTTTCCTTGTCTGAATTGAACCGTCTGGCAGCTGTCTGTGCCGGTCAGGCGGGTGAGTTGGAGTGGGAAGTTTCGGGTACTGTCAACAGGCGAAATCAGGCACAATTGAGTCTGGATGTATCCGGCCCGGTCAAGCTGATGTGTCAACGCTGCCTGTCGCCGCTTGTGTTCGATATCCATTCCGAAACGACGGTTCTGGTTGCAAAAACCGAAGAACAGGCCGATGAAATGGAAGAAACGCTTGGTAACGAAGATTCGATGGAAGTCATCGTCGCTGACGGAAAAATAAATGTTCAGGATTTGATTGAAGACGAAGCCTTGTTGTCTTTGCCTTTATCGTCAAAACATGAGATTTGTCCCGATTCTTCAGTGGGTGAGTTGAAAAACAAAACGGAATCTCCTTTTTCCGTTTTGGGGAAGCTGAAGAAAAAGGAATAACAACAAAAAAAGAATTTGTAAGGATCTAAATCCATTTTGTAACAATACAACAAGGTGGATGTGTTAGAATTTTTCGAAAATTTGATTCAGGAGTAATTATGGCAGTCCAACAAAATAAAAAATCACCGTCTAAACGCGATATGCGTCGTTCACATGACTCTTTGACGGCGACCCAGTTGTCCGTCGAACCGACTTCCGGTGAAAAACATCGCCGCCACCATATAAGCCCTAATGGCTTTTATCGTGGTAAAAAAGTGTTGAACACCCAAAACGATCAGTAAACATCCAGAATGTTAATGAAATCAATGGCGCAATAGGTTTTGGTACCTGGCGCCTTTTTTATTGTTGCTTTTTGCGTGATTAGGTAACGTAGGGAGACGGATGAAAAATCCGGTTTAAACGTGCTTCAGAACGAAACAGAAACTGTAAAAATTTCGATTGATTGTATGGGCGGAGATCATGGCCTGTCTGTCACTGTGCCTGCGTCTCTTTCCTTCTTGAAACAGGAAGCTGCGGCCGAGCTCGTTCTCGTTGGCCCGCAGGAGCTGATTGACGCCGAGCTGAAAAAGTACAAGGCTGAAAATCATCCTCGCATCAAGGTAAGAAATGCCAGCGAGATCGTCAAGATGGACGATCCGATCGAAGTTGCCTTGCGCAGAAAAAAAGATTCATCCATGCGTGTCGCCATCCAGCTGGTCAAGGATGGTGAGGCTCATGCCTGTGTGTCAGCCGGTAACACGGGCGCCCTGATGGCCATTTCACGCTATCTTCTCAAAACGATGCCGGGCGTTGATCGACCGGCTATTTGCGCCATTTTGCCGAACCAGAAAAATGGCCCTACCTATGTGCTTGACCTGGGGGCAAACGTTGATTGTGAGGCAGAACACCTTCACCAGTTTGCGCTGATGGGATCGGCATTCTTTGCCAATATTGAAGGCAATCCGCATCCCAAAATCGGACTGTTGAATGTCGGAACCGAAAACATCAAGGGAAACGAGGTTGTAAAAAAAGCAGGCGATTTGCTCCATATCGAACACGAGAATGGTACACTTAATTTTTATGGCAACGCAGAAGGCAACGATATTTTCGAAGGGACGTGCGATGTCATTGTTTGCGACGGATTTGTCGGAAACGTCACTTTGAAAGCTGTCGAAGGGCTTGGCCGTTTTGTACGGAATGTGCTGGTGACTGAATTCAGAAGCAGCCTGTTGAATGGCCTTGGTGCCCTTCTGGCAGGCAAGGCACTGAAGTCAATCAGGCAACGTCTGAATCCTTCACGCTTCAATGGAGCGTGTATGCTGGGTTTGCGTGGCCTTGTTTTCAAGAGTCATGGCAGTGCGGATGCTTATGCATACGAATGTGCGATCAGGCGGGCTCATGAAGCGGTCAAAAGCGATGTGTTGTTGAGAATATCGACAACGATGGCAGATTTGCTTCAAAAATCAAAAGAACATCATGCAGTAGAAAAAGCCAACAGAGAAAACGGGATACAGGAACAAGAAACAGTATGACCATCTACGCCAAAATAATCGGTACCGGTAGCTATTTACCTCCTAAACGGATTACAAATGACGAACTGGCCGCAATACTGGCCAAACAGGGGGTTGAGACCTCGGACGAATGGATCAGAACCCGAAGTGGAATTCTGGCGCGCCATTATGCCGATGAAGGTGTCCAATCCAGTGATCTGGGTGTCAAGGCAGCAGAAAAGGCACTGGAAATGGCTGGATGTCAGGCTAACGATATCGACATGATTATTCTGGCGACATCCACTCCTGATTTTTTTGGCGGTTTTCCAAGCACGGCCTGTATGGTCCAGAAAAAACTGGGTATCACCAGCAATTGCGCCGCTTTCGACGTACAGGCGGTTTGTAGCGGTTTTCTGTATGCCATGTCCGTCGCTGACAGTTTTATCAGAGCCGGTGTCTACAAAAAGGTTCTGGTTGTTGGTGCTGAAACCTATTCCCGGATTGTCGACTATAACGACAGGACAACCTGTGTCCTGTTTGGGGACGGAGCCGGTGCAGTTGTTCTGTCCGCATCCGATGAGCCGGGTATTATGGCGACGGCCCTGCACGCTGACGGCAACTATGGCGATATTCTCTCTCTGCCGGGCAAACTGAATAATGGCGTTGTTGAAGGCAAGGCTTTCGTCTATATGGACGGAAAAGCCGTTTTCAAACTGGCGGTAACATGGATGGACAAGGTCGGTCTGGAAGCCATGGGCAAAGCCGGTCTGAAAAATACGGATATCGACTGGATGATCCCGCATCAGGCCAATTTGCGCATCATGCAAAGTTCAGCCAAAAAACTGGACATTCCGGATGAAAAAATCATCGTCACGGTCGACCAGCACGGCAATACTTCGGCGGCATCCATCCCTCTGGCAATCGATACCGGTGTGCGCGACGGTCGTATCAAGCCGGGACAGAATATTCTTCTGGCAGCCATCGGGGGCGGTCTGACCTGGGGTGCTGTTGTAGCCAAAATGTAACGACTCCAATTTTGACGATTAACGAAGAGATTAAATAGCTATGCCTAAATTTGCTTTTGTTTTTCCCGGACAGGGTTCACAAGCGGTCGGAATGTTGAATGGTTTTGCCGATAACAAGGTAGTGCAGGACACACTTGCCGAAGCATCCGATGCATTGGGCTTCGATCTGGGCAAAATGATTGCTGAAGGTCCAAAGGAAGATCTGGATCTGACTACCAATACACAGCCGGTCATGCTGACGTCATCTGTCGCTTTCTACCGTGCATGGATTGCTGCCGGCGGCGCTGTTCCTGAAGTGGTTGCCGGACACAGCCTCGGTGAATTTTCCGCTCTCGTCGCTTCCGGTGTTATCCCTTTTGCGGATGCAGTCAAACTCGTTCGTTTCCGTGCTCAGGCCATGCAGGAAGCGGTTCCTGTCGGTCAGGGCAGCATGGCGGCAATCATCGGCCTGACTGGCGATGAGGTCAAGGCAGCCTGTAGTGAAGCTGCGCAGGGTGAAGTGGTTGAACCGGCCAACTTCAATTCGCCGACCCAGATCGTGATTGCAGGCCATAATACAGCACTTGCCCGTGCATGCGACATCGCAAAAGCCAAAGGTGCCAAACGTGCGTTGATGCTTCCTGTATCCGCTCCTTTCCATTCTTCCCTGTTGCAACCGGCTTCGGTCCGGCTCGCTGAATACATGTCGAAGCTGAATTTCTCGGCTCCCAAAATCCCATTGATCAATAACGTGGATGTTGCTATCCTTTCCAATCCTGAAGAAATCAAGAATGCGCTGGTCCGTCAGGTTGCCAGTTCCGTTCGCTGGGTTGAAACGATTGAAAAAATGGCAGGCATGGGCATAACGCATGTCGTTGAATGCGGTCCTGGCAAGGTATTGGCCGGTCTGTCCAAACGTATTGATTCTTCGCTGACTGGTGACGCAATTGTCGATCAGGCTTCTCTGGATAAAGTATTGGAGACTCTGAAATGAGTGAACAAGATTTGACAGGAAAAATCGCACTGGTAACCGGTGCGTCCCGCGGGATCGGCCACGCCATTGCGATGGAACTGGCTGCCCATGGTGCTATCGTCATCGGAACGGCTACCTCTGAAGCTGGTGCGGAACATATCTCGCGTGATCTCGCTGCCGTTCGTCCTGATGCAGGGAAGGGCATTGTACTGAACGTCGCCGATGCCGACCGTTCACGCGAAGTCATCGATGAAGTCCAGAAAGAATATGGCGCCATTCATATATTGATCAATAACGCTGGCATTACGCAGGATCAGCTGGCCATGCGCATGAAAGACGAAGACTGGGACAAGGTAATCGACGTCAATCTGACAGCGGTTGCCCGCTTGTCCCGAGGCGTATTGCGCGGCATGATGAAAGCCAAGGAAGGTCGCATCATTAACATTACCTCGGTTGTCGGTTCGATCGGGAATGCCGGACAGATGAATTACGCCGCTTCCAAAGCCGGTGTTGAAAGTATGAGCCGTGCACTGGCCCGCGAAGTCGGCAGCCGCAACATTACGGTTAACTGTATCGCGCCGGGTTTCATCGATACCGACATGACGAAATCCTTGCCTGAAGACGTTGTAACAGGCATGCTGAAACAGATTCCCCTGGCACGCTTCGGCAATCCCGAAGATGTTGCCGCCGCAGCCGCCTTTCTGGCTTCACCAAAAGCAGCTTATATTACAGGCACCGTTGTGCATGTGAATGGCGGCATGTTCATGAACTGAATGAGAAAGGACCATTTATCAGCAGATTTTTTTGACTATAATTATTTCACTTCAGCAAGAACTTAACCGGTGAAGTGAATTTTTTTGCGCAAACCTGCTAAAATGCGCGCACTTTTTCTACAAATTTTTAATAAATTACTATTTTTTTATAACTTGGAGCCAACAAATGTCCGATATCGAACAACGTGTAAAGAAAATCGTTGCTGAGCAACTGGGTGTTGCTGAAGACGAAATCAAACTGGAATCGTCTTTCGTAGATGATCTTGGTGCTGATTCGCTTGATACCGTAGAACTCGTCATGGCACTGGAAGACGAATTTGAAATTGAAATTCCGGACGAACAGGCTGAAAAAATCACGACTGTTCAACAGGCCGTCGATTATGCAACCAAAAACATGCAGTCCTAATCTAATCTAGAAACAGGGAGAGCAGCTTGAGCCGTATGGGACAACGCCGGGTCGTAATTACCGGACTGGGGTGTATTTCGCCTGTAGGTAATACTGTAGCTGAAATGTGGGATGCAGTAAAATCGGGTAAATCCGGTATTGGACCCATTACGCGGTTCGATGCATCTGCTTTCAGCACGACTTTTGCCGGCGAAGTAAAAGATTTCCCCCTGGAAAAATATATTCCAGGCAAAGAATCACGTCATATGGATACCTTCATTCATTATGGAATGGCTGCAGGTATTCAGGCAATCGAAGATAGTGGTCTGGTTGTTACAGACGAAAATGCAGGCCGTATCGGCGTCAATATTGGATCGGGCATCGGTGGTTTGCCCATGATCGAACAAACGCATGGAGAGCTGGAAAAACGCGGCCCCCGCCGTATCAGCCCGTTCTTTGTGCCGTCTTCTATCATCAATATGATTTCCGGTTTTCTTTCGATCCGTTATGGTTTGAAAGGGCCGAACCTGTCGATTGTCACTGCCTGTTCAACAGGTTTGCATTCCATCGGTTTTGGCGCACGTATCATCGCGTACGGTGATGCTGACGTCATGGTCGCAGGCGGGTCGGAATCAACTATTTCTCCATTGGGTCTGGGAGGCTTTGCCGCTGCCCGTGCCCTTTCTTCGAGAAATGACGATCCGGCTACTGCATCCAGACCATGGGATAAGGACAGGGACGGTTTTGTTCTGGGCGAAGGCGCCGGTGTGCTTGTTCTGGAAGAGTATGAACATGCCAAGGCACGCGGCGCCAAGATATACGCTGAAATCGTCGGTTTTGGCATGAGCGCCGATGCAAACCATATGACAGCTCCGCTGGAAGATGGCAGCGGCGCAAGTACCTGTATGGTCAATGCGATCAATGATGCCCAGATCAATGCTGACCAGATCAATTACATCAATGCTCACGGCACGTCGACTCCGCTGGGTGACATTGCTGAAACGACTGCCGTAAAGCGGACTCTGGGTGGACATGCCAAAAACGTTGTCATCAGTTCTTCCAAGTCCATGGTTGGCCATCTTCTGGGTGGTGCCGGTGGTCTGGAATCGGTTATTACGGCATTGGCTGTTTATAATCAGGTTGCGCCTCCGACGATCAACATTTTCAATCAGGACCCTGCCTGTGACCTGGACTATTGTGCCAACACAGCCAGAGACATGAAGATTGATTATGCCCTGAAGAACTCGTTTGGTTTCGGTGGTACAAACGGCTCGCTGATTTTCGGCAAGATCTGATCGTTATTGCGTTTTTAAAGCCACATTCACTTGTTGTGAATGTGGCTTTTGTCATTTATAGTCGCTTGATAAGCATTTACAGTACGGTTCAGTCATGTCCATAGCCATATCTGCAGAAATCAGGCCTTCCCGGATTTTTTTCTTTTTTTATGTTGGCTTTGCAGCCGTTTTTTTGCTGACAGGTGTTTTGATCAGTCTGGGAAAAATCGGCAGTTTCGAAGATAACACGCGACAATGGCTGGCGCTCCTGATGTCTTTGACATCTTTCTTTCTCATTTTTATCTATTTCAGGTCAAGAAAAACGCTTCTGATTGATATTTCTGGCAACGGACAAATACGCTTGAAGGAATATAGAAGAAGTGTTTCAAAACCATCGACAGAGGACGTCCGTTCTCCGGTTTACACCGAGACTTGGGAGTTGTCGGAAAATTCAACGATATGGCCAACTTTCATGATTTTGCAGTTGAAAGCGGAAAATGGAAAAAAGGCCAAAATCCTGATATGCCGGGATTGCCTGAAGAAAGAGCAATTCAAATCTTTATATACCTCTATCCGATGGATTGAAGCTCACAGAAAAATTGCATTAAAAAAGTAAAATTTTGTGAACTAATTGCAAACGGGTAACTCTAAGTGGTTACGGACGGTTGCAACATAACGGGGTATTCGATTGTGACAACTGAACGTGAGATAGATAAACGGCTTGTCGAGCGTGTCCAGCAGGGTGACAAGATGGCTTTCGACCTGTTGGTGACCAAATACCAGCGAAAACTGTTCAGACTGGTATTGCGTTTGGTTTCCAATCAGTCGGAAGCCGAAGATGTCGTGCAGGAAACTTTTATCAAGGCTTATCGCGCTCTTCACCAATTCAGGGGCGATTCAGCCTTTTATACCTGGCTATACAGAATCGGCATCAATACAGCCAAGAATTTTCTGGATAATCAGGGACGAAGGGTTCCTACATCGACTGATACGACAGCCGAGCAGGTCGAGTCTTTTGAAGAAGGTGAAAACCTGAGAGATATTAATACACCGGAATCCATGCTCGCATCAAAGCAAATTGCCGAAACAGTCAATATTGCGATGGACGAACTGCCGGAAGATTTGCGGGTCGCTCTTTCGTTGAGGGAGATGGAAGGGCTTAGCTATGATGAAATTGCCGTCATCATGGAATGTCCTATCGGGACAGTCAGAAGCCGGATTTTCCGAGCCCGTGAATCGATAGCAGTGCGGCTCAGGCCTTTGCTGGGAACAGGGATGGACCAAAGATGGTAAAAAAATAAAAATAATATTGTCAGAAAGAGATTGAGAAAATGAAAAAGGAATTGATATCTGCGTTCGTTGACAGCGAGCTGGATGAAAAGGAATCAGAGCAACTCCAGAACGAAAACAGGCATGAACTGAAAGAACTCGTCAATGTTTACAGGGTCATTGGGGAGTCAGTTCGATATAACCAGTCACAAATTCAGGTTAGCGTTCAATTTCAGGTTCGCCTCAAGGAGGCGTTGCAGAAAGAGTACTCCGGTCTTCAGGCGCAATCGACAAGGGAAAGTGATTCCGTATCAGCTGTGTTCGCTGAAGGCAATCCAGTAAAAGAAGAGTCTGTCATCTGATTTTTGAACCCCGGTCTGTCTTTTAAAATAGTAATATACAATTTCCCGTCAGGGCATTTTTGACTTATCCCATACCGCACGCATCAGTGTGCGGTTTTCTGTGTTATATAATTCTCTTCCAAAACAAATGTCTTGAACGATGAGTGTATCCTTGTTCATTTCATGACGAGCTAAGTCCGAAACCTGTACTTTCAGCTCGGATAATTCATTGTTTGGTGAAACCATAGATTAACGAGACTTCCATTAGAAGAATAATAAAGTGAAAAGATATATACCTATCAGCAAACAGATTTACGATATTTCCCGATTTAAGGAGTACAAGCGGATGGTCGTTTTTTTGTTCAGAACGCTGTGGAACAATAAAAAGATGGAAGAGTTGTTCAAATTTTTTCAGAGAACACCACTTAAGAGAGAGCTGTCTTCCCGCTTGCCGTTTTTTTATGAGCAGGCTACGAGACAGTTTTTTTACAAAAAATCTTCCTTTGACGAACGTTTTGAGATAATCGAAAACCATTTCAACTATTTGGAGAACAGGCTTGACAATAAAATTGTCAGAAAGCTATATCTGGAAGATGGGCTGACCTTATGGGATGGGATATATAAGGACAAGAATCTGATTTTTCGCCTTATATTTTCACCTGGTCAAAAGAAGGAAGGACTTCTTTCACTCGTGCTTGGTCTGGACAATATCGTTTTGTATCAGATTGTTTTCTGGTTTGCCCATGATCCTGTTGATAAAAGTCCGGCCTTGTGGATAGGTGCCATACAAGGTTCAAACGCGGAAAACGCTTTGGACATTATCAGACAACTGACAAAACATTTTCATGGCTATCGTACCAAGAACCTTATTCTCTTTGGTATCCAAAGTATTGCAAATGTGCTGGGCGTGTCATCGATTTATGCCGTGTCCGATGTCGGTTACTATGCAAATAACCATGTCCGGCTTGACCGTAAACTGAAAATTTCCCTGAATGATTTCTGGGAGGAGGTGGATGGAGTGGCTGCTGCCGACAAACGATTTTACAAGTTGCCGCTGACTGAATCCAGAAAAAGCATGGAAGAGATCAAGTCAAGCAAAAGAAGTTTGTACCGCAAACGGTTTGAAATACTGGATGCCATCAGTAATACCATTGAAATCAATTTGGGTAATTGCCTTAAACTCTAGGTCACGCCGGTTTTTCTTCAATATATTCTTAATGTGTTTTATCCGAGAATTTGCACTGCAAATTAAATACCGATATGTCAATCATGCGAAAGAATGTCATTTATCTCATCAGACAGTTTGGATTGGTATGGTTTTCTTTGTTCATTTTGGCAATACCGGTTCGCAAAGCATTTTGCGCTCCGGCCATGATGAATGGAATGCCTGATCTGGCTCCGCTTGTTGAAAAAACGGCTCCAGCTGTGGTTTTTATCGTGAGGGCTGTCAACGTTGAACAAAAGCGGAAGCCGGAAAGTTTCGGGGAATTTGTCGGTCGGATTTTCGGAGAGGAAAAAAAGGAAAAACGCCCCGTTTTGCCTGAAGAAATCGAAAAAAGACGTGATGGTACCGGTTCAGGATTTATTATCACTTCTGATGGTTATATTTTGACCAATCAGCACGTTGTATCGGGGACGGACGGGCTTCTGGTCAAGATGCGAGATGGGCGAGTATTCAGTGCAAAAGTCCTTGGCGCGGATGAGGAAACTGACGTTGCATTGCTGAAAATCAATAGTAGTCGTCCTTTACCCTATTTGAAAATGGGAAAATCCGCCGATGTCAAGGCAGGACAATGGGTGATGGCCATCGGTTCACCGAAAGGGATGGAAGATTCGGTTTCTTTCGGGATTGTTTCCAATGCAGCAAGAGATGACGGTGACTACTTGCATAAAATTCAAATGGATGTGGCCGTTAATCCGGGAAATTCCGGCGGTGCAGCAATTAATATGAATGGAGAAGTTATTGGCATAAATTCATCGATTTTTACGAACACTGGCAGCTTCATGGGAATTTCCTTTGCCATTCCAATCGACGATGCCTTGAAAGTTGCCGATCAGCTAAGGAAAAACGGAAGGGTTACTCGTGGTTATATAGGAATAGGTATGGTTCCAGTGAATGGAAAGATGGCAAAACAGGCTGGTTTGCCATTTACCCACGGGCTACAGGTTGTCGAGACCAGAAAAGGGTTTTCCGCCGAAAAGGCTGGAATCAAGGTAAATGATATTCTTCTTCGTTTTAATAATCAGATTCTTTATCGACCTATTGAACTGATCAGACTAGTTGGTGAAAGTACGCTGGGAACAATGGTAAATTTGCTAGTTTGGCGTGACGGACGGGAAATCAAAGTCCCGGTAATGATTACAAGCAGTCTTGAAAACGGACTGAATTAAGGTTTTTTAAACCTTTTCGATATATCCTGTATCACGGTCAAACCAGCGGCAGCAAAATAAAACCCGAGTAAACGCCTGAATAGTGGGCAAAATGAGCTGCTAATTTGATAATCTTCCATGATAAAATGAAAAGCTGACTCGTTTATCGGGATTTTTTTCTATTTTTATTTGGAGTTTTATCAAAATGGCAGTCGAACGTACCTTTTCTATAGTAAAGCCTGATGCAGTTGCAAAAAACGTCATTGGACAGATTTATTCCCGTTTTGAAAATGCCGGCTTAAAGATCATTGCCGCCCGTATGATGCAGTTGTCCCGTGCTGATGCCGAAGGTTTTTATGCTGTTCATAAAGATCGTCCTTTCTTCAAGGATCTCGTCGAATTCATGATTTCCGGCCCTGTCATGGTTCAGGTTCTGGAAGGCGAAAACGCCATTGCCAAAAACCGTGAACTGATGGGCGCAACCGACCCTAAAAAAGCAGACAAGGGAACGATTCGTGCCGACTTTGCCGATTCCATCGACGCCAATGCGGTTCATGGTTCCGACGCTCCTGAAACGGCTGC
This sequence comes from Oxalobacter formigenes, assembly GCA_019424645.1. Classification (GTDB taxonomy): domain Bacteria; phylum Pseudomonadota; class Gammaproteobacteria; order Burkholderiales; family Burkholderiaceae_D; genus Oxalobacter; species Oxalobacter formigenes_D. Next base: position 41,940 of record JAHYZB010000005.1, on the reverse strand, counting down.
GGTTGAAATCGCTTATTTCTTCCCATCCATGCAGATTTGCGCTCGCTAATATTGCTTCAGAATTTTGCGTCCGGTTCATCCGGACGCAAAAAAGTTTTGCAGGACATTTCACATGACTGACGCACGAACCAACCTCCTTGGCTTTAGTCCGGTCCAACTCATTGAGTATTGTCAGGAACTGAACGAAAAACCGTTTCGTGCCAAGCAGCTGCAACGGTGGATTCACCAGTTCGGCGTCGGTGATTTTTCCGAGATGACCGATCTGGCCAAATCGCTCCGTGGCAAGCTGGAATTATGTGCCGAGGTGAAAGCGCCCGAGATCCTCAAAGATACTGTTTCATCTGATGGAACCCGTAAGTGGCTCCTTGATGTCGGAGCAGGCAATGCCATCGAAACCGTATTTATCCCTGAAGAGACCCGCGGTACACTGTGCGTTTCTACGCAGGCGGGTTGTGCAGTCAATTGCCTTTTCTGTTCGACAGGCAAGCAGGGTTTTTCCCGCAATCTGACGACGGCGGAAATCATCGGGCAATTGTGGATGGCCGAGTTCGCTGTTCGCCGCTCGAAAGGCGTGACGGATGCCAAAGACGAACGCCAGATATCGAATGTCGTCATGATGGGCATGGGTGAGCCCCTTTTTAATTTCGATGCCAGTGTCAGTGCCCTGAAGCTGATGCTGGACGACAATGCCTATGGTTTGTCCAGACGGCGTGTCACGGTTTCCACCAGCGGAGTCGTTCCAATGATCGACCGTCTGGCAAAAGAATGTCCGGTTGCGCTGGCGGTTTCCCTGCATGCACCGAACGATACCTTGCGCGATCAGCTGGTTCCACTGAACAAGAAACATCCGCTTAAAGAATTGATGGCTGCATGCCAGCGTTATCTGGACTATGCACCGCGTGATTTCATCACATTTGAATATTGCATGCTCGATGGTATAAATGATACGGACGGGCACGCCAGAGAACTCGTGAAGCTGGTTAAACACGGTTCGAATCCGGTATCATGCAAACTGAACCTGATTCCGTTCAATTCCATTGCCATGCCAGGTCTGAAGAGATCAACTGACGCTCGTGTCCAGTCTTTTGCAAAGATTTTGCTGGATGCGGGAATCGTGACGACCGTACGCAAGTCCCGTGGCGAAGACATCGAGGCGGCGTGTGGTCTTCTGGCAGGAGAGATAAAGGACAGAACGAGAGTGCAGGAACGGATGGCGGAAAACAAAATCGATCCGAAGGCAATCATCGGGAATTACCGGTTTCAGAACAATTGCTAGACGGCTCTTCAGGTACAGGGAAAATTTATTTTGAAATAAATTGAAGTATCTCACGATTGAAGAGTGTGCCTTTTTTATGATGGAGTGGTAAATGGATAACGAACAATTAAAAAAAATGGAAAACAATCCCTCCGACGCTGAAAAAGATTTATCACCACAACCCGGTAATGATGTTGCCGCATCCGCAGAAACAACTCAATCCCAGAAACCAGGCGCCGTTCTGGCAGCCAGACGGGTTGCCGCAGGACTTTCGGAAGAGCAGATTGCTTCCCGGCTGAAAATGTCGGTACGTCAGGTGCGTTCTCTCGAAGCTGACGATTATGAAGCCTTGCACGGCATGGCAACGGCAAGAGGTTTTGTCAGAGCCTATGCACGTATTCTGCAAATGGACCCGGAACCGCTTGTTGCTTCTTTTACAGACAAGAAAAAGGCTTCTGCACCTGCGAGTGCAACACAAGGAAAATCAGCTGAACCTTTTGTGAAAAACAGGGAACCTTTCAAGAAAAAACGCGGAAATTCCGGCAAGATTGCCATTCTCCTGATTATTGTTGTCGGTATTCTGGTTGTCGCATCGAACATGAATTTTTTCAGTTTCATGGACAAATTCAAGAAAGAGTCCGCTGAAAAGGCAACACCGACTGTGGTACCTGTATCGCCTGCGGCACCAGTAACGGAAACGAAAGAAACTATGCCACCGGCAGCCGATCAGGCGACGCCAGAAAGCAAACCGGCAGATCAAGTTGTCGCCAATACGGTTCAGACACCGGCTCCCCAGAATGCTCCTGTCGCAGTAGCACAGGCATCTGCGGAGAAGGGATCGTTGCTTGTCATCAATTTCAGGGAAAAATCCTGGTTGCAGATCCAGAAAAAAGATGGCTCGGTCATCGCGGAATACATCGGCAAACCGGGCGAAAAACGGCAACTTGAGGTAACAGAACCGGTAACCGTCATTGTCGGTTTCGCACCGGGTGTCAATATGGAATTCAGGGGCGCGCCGGTTGATCTGGTTTCCGGAACAAGCAATTCCGTGGCGAAAGTGACATTGAAGTAGTCTGATGAAATCGTATAGCAAAACAGTTGTGTCCGGAATCGCCCCAAGAAAAAAAACGTTTGGCGTCATCGTCAGACAAGGGAAAAAGACAGTCGTGATCGGTAACGGCGCGCCGGTTGTCGTCCAGTCGATGACCAATACAGCCACTGACGATGTCGATGCGACCGTCAGGCAGATCATGGAACTGGCAAAAGCCGGTTCTGAACTGGTGCGTTTGACTGTCAATACACCGGAAGCAGCCGCGGCGGTTCCCGTAATCAGGAAAAAACTGGACGCTGAAGGGATAGATGTCCCTCTCGTCGGTGACTTTCATTACAATGGACATTTGTTGCTTACGCAATTTCCCGAGTGTGCGAAAGCGCTCTCGAAATACCGTATCAATCCGGGAAATGTCGGGCAGGGCGCAAAAAAGGACGCTCACTTTGCTGACATGATCGCAGTGGCATGCCAGTACGACAAACCTGTCCGGATCGGGGTGAACTGGGGGAGTATGGATCAGGCATTGCTGGAGCGTCTGAGAGACGAGAATGCGAAACGCTCTGATCCCTGGCCGATTGAAAGCGTCATGTATGAAGCGCTGATTTCATCGGCTATCGAGAGTGCTGACCGTGCCGTCGAACTGGGCTTGCCAGCTGATCATATTGTTTTATCCTGTAAAGTATCGCAGGTTCAGGATCTGATTGCCGTTTATCGTGAGTTATCGGATCGTTGCACTTATGCATTGCATCTGGGATTGACCGAGGCAGGCGTCGGAAGCAAGGGAATTGTGGCATCCGTTGCGGCGCTGTCCGTGTTGTTACAGGAAGGAATTGGCGATACAATCCGCATTTCCTTAACGCCAGAGCCCGGCGAAGCCAGAACAAGGGAAGTGATTGTCGCCCAGGAACTGTTGCAGACAACAGGTCTGCGCAACTTCGTTCCTTTGGTGACGTCTTGTCCGGGATGTGGCCGTACTTCTTCGAGCCTGTTTCAGGAACTGGCAACAAGTACGCAGAATTATTTGCGCAATCAGATGCCAGAATGGAAAGAACGGTATCCCGGCGTGGAAACGATGAGTGTCGCAGTGATGGGTTGCATTGTGAACGGCCCGGGTGAATCGCGCCATGCCAATATCGGGATCAGTCTGCCGGGCAACGGAGAATCGCCTGCTGTCCCGGTATTTGAAGACGGCCAGAAAAAAACGACTTTGCGCGGAGACAACATCGACAAACAGTTTCAGAAAATCATTCTGGAATATGTCCAGTCCCATTATGGCGTAAAAGCGCTGACAGATTAAAAAACAAACAAGAACGTGAATGAACATGTCTGAAGAAAACAAGACAAAAAAAGTAAAGAAAATTCTGGGTATCAAGGGAATGAACGATATTCTTCCGGAAGACGCCCCTGTCTGGGAACTGCTCGAAAATACGGTTGAATCCGTTTTGAAGAGTTACGGTTACGAGAGAATCCGTACCCCGATTGTGGAAGAAACAGGTCTTTTTGCCAGAGGCCTGGGTGCTGTTACCGATATCGTCGAGAAAGAAATGTATTCTTTCGAGGATTCCCTGAATGGCGACCAATTGACCTTGAGACCTGAAAGTACTGCCGGTGTCGTTCGCGCCGTTGTAGAACACAATCTGACGTATAACGGGCCGAAACGCCTGTGGTATTCCGGTCCCATGTTCCGCCATGAACGCCCGCAGCGGGGACGTTACCGCCAGTTTCACCAGATCGGCGCCGAAGCCGTCGGTTTTCCGGGACCGGACATCGATGCCGAACTGATCCTGTTGTGCCAGCGTTTGTGGGATGATCTGGGTCTGGAAAATATCCGTCTTGAAATCAACTCAATCGGTAACGCAGAAGAACGCAATCGCCATCGTGCCGACCTGATCGCTTATTTTGAACAGCACAAAGGTTTGCTGGATGAAGACGCGCAGCGTCGCCTTTACAGCAACCCATTGCGGATTCTGGATACAAAAAATCCGGCCATGCAGGATATGGTCAATGCCGCGCCAAAACTGCTCGATTATCTGGAAAAAGAGTCTCTCGCCCATTTCGAGGGTGTCCAGCGTATTTTGAAGCGTAACAATATTCCTTACACGATCAATCCCCGTCTCGTTCGGGGAATGGATTATTACAATCGCACCGTTTTCGAATGGATCAGTGAAGAATTGGGTTCACAGGGTACGGTTTGCGGTGGTGGTCGCTACGATCCATTATTTGAAATGTTCGGTGGCAAACCGACACCATCCTGTGGATTTGCACTGGGTATGGAACGCCTGATCGAACTGCTGAAAACACAGGGCGAGGTCAACACGACCAGCAAAGCTGACGTTTTTATCGCACATCAGGGAGAAGATGCTTTACCCGAAGCGTTTGTTCTGGCAGAGTCACTGAGAAATACGGGACTGGATGTGATTGTCTATTGTACGGCCGCCAATTCCGGAGGCAGTTTCAAGGCGCAGATGAAACGCGCGGATGAAAGTGGGGCTGCTTTTGCCGTCCTGATCGGAGAAGACGAAGTCAAAAACGGTGAAGCAAGCGTCAAGGCTTTGCGTTCGGACAATACGGCGGACAAGCAGTTAAGTGTACCGTTTGAAAAAGTTGCCGATTATCTGGTGGACCAGATTGTTGGCGAGTGCGGGTGCGAAGATGATCATCATTCATCGCACGATTGTTGTTCTCATTAATATATTTTGATATGGCATACGATTTAGAAGAACAGGAAAAGCTGGATTCCTTAAAGGCATGGTGGAAAAGACACGGTAACTGGATTACCTGGGTTTTGATCGTCGTTCTGGCGGGCTATGCTGCCTATGCGTATTGGGGATACTATCAGCGCAAACAGGCAGCACAGGCATCCCGGCTTTACTATGAAATGCAAAATGCCGTCGTTGCCGGCGATAATGAAAGAGCGCAGCGGATTGCAAAAGATACGCAGGACAAGTTCGGCAGAACCGCATATGCCCCCATGATCAGTCTGGTTGCCGCCAAAATGGCTTATGACGCCAAAGACATCGATGAGGCCAAATCACAGTTGAAATGGGTCATCGATAACGGTAGCCAGGACGGCTACAAGGCCATGGCGCGCGTTCGTCTTGCCGGGATTTATCTGGAAGAAAAGTCATACGACGAAGGTATGAAAATCATGTCTGTCACTTTTCCCGAGTCGTTTATCAGTCTGGCGGAAGATCGCAAGGGCGATTTGCTGGTAGCGCAGGACAAGATTCCCGAAGCGAGAAAAGCCTATCAGACCGCTCTGGACAAGGCCTCTGCTGACGATCCGGGAAAACAGTTGATTGAATTGAAACTTGAAGAAATCGGCGGCTCTGCTACAAAAGGATAAAGTGTGAATAAACGGTTACGATTGGCATTCGCTCTTGCTGGCGCATCTTTGTTGCTGCTTTCCGGATGCAGCATGTTCAGCTGGTTTTCAAAACCGGCGCCACGGCATCCTCCGGCAGAACTGGTCCAGTTCACGCCGTCGAAGACACCACATCGTGTCTGGTCCGTCAATGTGGGATCGGCCGATAACTATACTTTCGCTCCGGCCTATACTTTCGACGCCATTTATGCTGCGGCAGCTGACGGTACGGTAGTCAAGGTCGATCCTGCGACCGGGGGGGAAATCTGGCGTAAAAATGTCGGTATGAAACTGACTGCCGGCGTTGCCAGTGACGGCCATACTGTCGTGGTCGGCGGAGAAAAAGGCAATCTGATCGCGCTGGATTCCGAGGGCAATGAAAAATGGAAGTCGCCTGTTTCGACTGAAATACTGACTGCTCCTGTCATTGCTCAGGATGTGGTCGTCATCCGGAGTATGGATAACCAGATCGCCGGATATGACGCCAATAGCGGCGAACGTCGGTGGATGGTGCCTTACCGTGCGCCTGCCCTGATGTTGCGCTCATCACCGGGCATTGCGACAATCGGGCCTACTGCAATTGTCGCGTTGCCGGGTGGCAGAATGATTTCCATGATGTTGAATAACGGCGCTATCCGTTGGGAAGTGCCTGTCGGTGAACCCCGCGGTGCGACGGAACTTGAAAGAATTGCCGATGTGTCTGGCGTACCTGCCATTTATGGTCAGGGAGTCTGCGCGACGGCCTATCAGGGACGGATGGGGTGTTTTGATGTCGTGAACGGTTCGGTTTACTGGGTCAAGGATTTCTCCAGCAAGGTCGGCGTCAGTATCGATGAAAGCCTGGTTTATGCAGTCGATACGGCTGACAAGGTTTATGCCTTTTCCAATTTGAGAGGACAGAGCGTCTGGCGCAATGACAAAATGACGTATCGGGATCTGACGACCCCGACTCCTTATCGTTCGACTGTGGCTATTGGCGATGCAAAAGGATTCATCCATTTCCTCTCGGCATATGACGGATCGTTCAAAGCCCGGATCGAAACGGATGGTTCAGCGATAAATGCAACGCCGCTGGTAGCAGCTGACCGACTGGTAGTACAAACACGTGCCGGTTCCCTGCAGGCATTTACACTGGATTAAAAGATTAAAAAATGAAGCCTGTTATTGCTTTGGTCGGACGGCCGAATGTCGGGAAATCGACTTTATTCAATCGCCTGACGCGCTCAAGAGCCGCGCTGGTCGCCGATTATCCCGGTTTGACCCGCGACCGCCATTATGGTGAAGGCCGAATGGGTGATCGCCCTTTTCTGGTCATCGATACGGGCGGGTTCGAGCCGGTCGTCAAGGAAGGTGTCATGCAGGAGATGGCGAAGCAGACGAAGCAGGCCGTCGCCGAGGCAGACGTCGTCATCTTTATTGTCGATGGCCGTCAGGGCATCACGCCTCACGACAAGGCCATTACAGACTATCTGCGCAAATCCGGCCGGCCGGTCATTCTGGCGGTGAACAAGGCAGAAGGCATGAAATATACCGCCGTTGTCGCGGACTTCTACGAACTCGGCCTGGGCAGTGACCCTCTGGTCATCTCTTCGGCGCATGGAGATGGGGTGCATACCCTGCTGGATGAGGCGTTGAAAACCGTTCCGTTTTCTCCTGCTGAAACCGAAGATGAAATTGAATCCGGTCAAAAGCATATCAAGCTGGCGATTGTAGGACGTCCTAACGTCGGAAAATCGACTATGATCAATGCGCTTCTCGGTGAAGAGAGGGTGATCGCTTTCGACTTGCCGGGAACGACGCGTGACGCGATTGAAATTCCTTTCGAGCGGGATGGAAAACAATATACGCTGGTCGACACGGCCGGTTTGAGAAAACGCGGAAAAGTGTTTCAGGCTATCGAAAAATTTTCGGTCGTCAAAACCCTTCAGGCTATTTCGGAAGCCAATGTCGTCCTGTTGCTGATGGACGCCCAGCAGGACATTTCAGAACAGGATGCGCACATTGCCGGTTTCGTGCTGGAAAGCGGCAGGGCACTTGTGGTCGGCATTAACAAGTGGGACGGTCTGGATCAGGATAAACGAAAAGAAATCAAGTCGGAAGTGGAACGAAAACTCCATTTCCTGTCGTTTGCCAAGTTCCATTACGTTTCAGCGCTGAAATCGACCGGCATCAACGCACTGATGCGTTCCATCGATTCCGCCTATGCCGCTGCAATGGCCAAACTCTCCACGCCTCGTCTGACACGCGTTCTGGAAGAAGCGGTGGAACATCAGCAACCGCCGCGCAAGCAGGGAGGAACCCGTCCAAAATTGCGCTATGCGCATCAGGGTGGCCAGAATCCTCCGATTATCGTCATTCACGGCAACAGTCTCGACGCAATCAGCGACGATTACAAACGCTATCTGGAAAAACATTTCCGTGACGCTTTTTCACTGACGGGAACGCCGCTGAGAATAGAATTCCGTTCCGGCAAGAATCCGTTTGCGAAATAATATGGCCTGAAACTGAAGCAGGTCATATCAATCCCGGGCAAATAGGGTATAGTTAATCTGTTTTTGTTATTGTCCATTGCGACATAACAATCCGGTTTTTCGTCTCCACTATCAACAATTAAAACTATTATTCAATGGAGTCAATCATGAGTGCCAACAAAGGACAAATGCTGCAGGACCCGTTTCTGAACATCCTGCGCAAGGAACATATCCCGGTTTCCATCTATCTGATCAACGGTATCAAATTGCAGGGTCAGGTGGAATCTTTCGACCAGTACGTCGTGCTGTTGCGTAACAGCGTGACGCAAATGGTATACAAACACGCCATTTCCACTGTCGTGCCTTCACGTGCCATCAATATGAATTTCGACGAGGACAATGCCTGATGATTCTCGGAATGGGTCGTTGATATGCCAAAAGCCATTCTTGTCGGAGTCGATTTCGGAAAAGGTGATTTTTCAGGAAGTCTCGAAGAACTGATGTTGCTTGCCAAATCGGCAGGTGCAGAACCCGTTTTGAATGTAACCGGCAAAAGAGCCAGTCCGGATGCCGCATTTTATGTGGGAAGCGGGAAGGTCGATGAAATCATTGCCGCGGTTCATTTGTACAAGGCCGATATCGTTATCTTCAATCATGCTCTCTCGCCAGCACAGCAGCGCAATCTTGAAAAACGTCTTGAAGTCAATGTCGTGGACAGGACAAGCCTGATCCTCGACATTTTCGCGCAACGCGCGAAAAGCCATGAGGGCAAGGTTCAGGTTGAACTGGCCCAGCTGCAGCATCTCATGACGAGGCTGGTCAGGGGCTGGACCCATCTGGAACGGCAAAAAGGGGGTATCGGCCTGCGCGGGCCGGGTGAAACGCAGCTGGAAACAGACCGTCGCCTGATCGGTGAGCGGGTCCGTATGTTGCGTTCGAAGCTTGAAAAATTGCAGCGCCAGCGGGAAACACAGCGACGTTCACGAAACCGCAATCATGTCTTTTCGGTATCACTGGTCGGCTATACCAATGCCGGCAAATCGACCCTGTTCAACTCGATGACAAAAGCCGGAACCTATGTTGCGGATCAATTGTTTGCGACACTGGATACGACTTCGCGCAGAATCTATATTGAAGGTACCGGTAATATCGTTATATCCGATACGGTCGGGTTCGTTCGCGAATTGCCGCATCAGCTGGTTGCCGCGTTCAGAGCCACACTGGAAGAAACCATTCATGCCGATTTGCTCCTGCATGTCGTCGATGCCGCCAACCCGATGAGAATGGAACAGATCGAGCAGGTCAATCTGGTTCTGAAAGAAATCGGAGCGGAAAACGTGCCGCAATTGCTGGTGTGGAACAAGATCGATCTTGCAGGCCTCGATCCCGGTCTGGAACGGGATGAGTATGGTAGAATTTCCCGTGTATTTGTCAGTGCCGGTACAGGCGCAGGCCTTGATTTATTGCGGGATGCAATTGCAGAGTATGCGAAGGAAGACAAGACTTCCCGAATGAGTGACATGGATGAAGGAAACGGATCTGATTATTCCGACCTTGCCAGCCATTGATTTGAACCATTTCACATTATTGAAGAAATGCAGCCTTTTCCATTAAACGATCCAGAAAAAATCGATCCTATACGGGACGATATGTTCGGCCACGGCGGTGGTTATGACCGGGAAAAACCACCTGATCTCGACAAGATGTGGAAGGATTTCAACAATCGCATCAATCGTCTTTTCCGATGGAAGAAAAAAAAGGGAAATGATCCGCAAAAACCGGATGACGAAGACGATGATCCCTACAACGACAAGGTAAATGGAACCAAAGGGCTGAAAATGGCTCTTTGTATCCTGTTCGGGATTGCCGCTGCCTTCTGGCTGGCCACCGGTTTTTTTGTCGTTCAGGAAGGACAGACCGGTATCGTCATGACATTCGGTCGCTTCAGTCATTTTGCCGCTCCGGGTTTCAACTGGAGAAAACCATGGCCGATCCAGAGTCATGAAGTCGTCAATGTCTCGCAGGTGCGTACCGTTGAAGTCGGTTACCGTACTACCCTGAAAAACAAGCGGCTTGAAGAAGCCCTGATGCTGACCAACGATGAAAACATCGTTGATATCCAGTTTGCCGTCCAGTACAAGCTGAAAGACGCTTCTGACTGGGTTTTCAATAACCGTGATCAGGAAGATATGGTTCGCCAGGTGGCGGAAACCGCTACCCGTGAAGTGGTCGGTGGCAAAAAAATGGATTTTGTCCTCTATGAAGGGCGCGACCAGATTGCATCCGAAGCCCAGAAACTGATGCAGCAAATTTTCGATCAATATCACGCCGGTGTGCTGGTAACCAGCGTGACCATGCAGGGTGTGCAACCTCCGGAAGAGGTTCAGGCTGCCTTTGACGATGCCGTCAAGGCCGGGCAGGATCGGGAACGTCTGAAAAATGAAGGGCAGGCTTATGCCAACGAAGTCGTTCCACGTGCAAAAGGTGCCGCTGACCGCCTGAAGGAAGAGGCAGAGGGCTACAAGCAGCGAGTCATCGCCAATGCCGAAGGCGATACGTCCCGTTTCAAACAGATCGTCAGGGAATATCAGAAAGCGCCGTCAGTCACGCGAGACAGGATGTATCTTGAAACGATGCAGGAGATTTTCTCCAATACCACCAAGCTGATGGTTGATTCCAAAAAAGGCAACCAGCTTCTGTATTTGCCACTGGACAAACTGATTTCGCAAACCGGTAACACCGGTTCTTCGCCAGTCGGCAATGCTTCAGGAGCTTCAACAGAAACATCCTCCGGCTCAGACAGCGATCACGAAAGTTCGCGCGTTCGTGAAGACCGGTCAAGAGGGGGACGATAATGCGCTACGTTTTTGCTCTTCTTGTTATTATGCTGGCTGTGTTGACGGTCGGTACCGGCATGTTCGTTGTCGACCAGCGCCAGTCTGCCATCATTTTCGGCATGGGCGAAATGAAAGACGTGATTGAAGAACCGGGCCTGTATTTCAAACTGCCGGCCCCTCTCCAGAACGTGCTTTTTCTGGACAAGCGTATCCAGTCGACGGAAACGCATGAATCCGACCGGATCATCACGGCTGAAAAAATGAATATTCTGGTTGATTCCTTCGTCAAATGGCGCATTGTCGATCCAAGACTGTTTTACATCAGTTTCGGCGGTGACGAACAGAGGGCTCAGGACAGGATGGAACAGATCATCAAGGCGGCCCTGAATGATGAAATCACCAAGAAAACGGTCGCACAGGTCATTTCCGGCGACCGGACAGAATTGATGGAAGCCATCAAAAAACGGATTTCAAGCGAAACCGAACATATCGGTGTGCAGATTGTCGATGTCCGTCTGAAACGGGTACGGTATGTCGACCAGATCAACAGTTCGGTTTTTGAACGGATGAAATCGGAACGGACACGGGTAGCCAACGAACTCCGGTCGACCGGTGAGGCGGAATCCGAGAAAATTCGTGCCGATGCCGAAAAGCAACGGACAGTGATACTGGCTGAAGCGTTCCGGGATGCTGAAAAAATCAAGGGTGAAGGCGATGCAAAGGCTTCGAGTATCTATGCGCAGACTTTCAGTAAAAATCCCGAGTTTTATCGTTTTTACCGGAGTCTTCAGGCTTATCGTGAAAGCTTCAAAGACAAGAAAGATGTTCTTGTCGTGGACCCGTCGTCGGAATTTTGCCGTTACATGAAAAGCCCGAAAGGCGCAAAATAATGTTTTTTGCCGCTTCACGGCGCGAGTCTGTATTATCATTTAACTTTTTTGCTGAATTAAAATCATGCCTAACTGGCTTTTACCGGAATTTATTGCTGACGTTCTTCCCGCCGAGGCGAGAAAAATGGAAGAAATCAGACGTAAAGTTCTCGACGCATTTCGTTCATATGGTTATGAACTGGTTGTTCCGCCCATGCTGGAGTATCTGGAATCCCTCCTGACGGGTGTCGGGCAGGATACGGAAATTTATACCTTCAAGCTGATTGACCAGTTATCTGGCCGCACAATGGGTATCCG
>JAHYZB010000005.1:1819-29765 GCA_019424645.1 Oxalobacter formigenes | reverse complement strand
GCCGATATGACAACACAGGTAGCCCGTATTGATGCCAATCTTTTGAACCGTAATGCGGTTACCCGTTTATGCTATGCAGGCAGTATTCTGCATACCCGTCCATCCGGATTGCAGGCTACCCGCGAGCCTTTGCAGATCGGTGCCGAAATTTTCGGCTATCCGGGCATTGAAGCCGACGCCGAAATTCAGGATCTGGCACTGACTTCCCTGAAAGCGGCCAATATTACCGGTGTCTGTCTGGATCTGAGTCACGTCGGGGTCCTGAAAGCCCTGATCGCAACCGATCCGCTTGCCCAGATATTCGAGGCACAACTGTTTGACCTGCTGGAAACCAAGGATATGCCGGGATTGACCGAGCTGACCAAAGGTTTTCATGAAGATACCCGCAACGCCCTGCTGGCACTACCGGATATGTATGGTGACATTAATGTGTTGAAAGAAGCCAGAAAAGTCCTTCCTGAAAACGAGGGAATCGAAAAGGCATTGAGTGAACTGGAATTTCTGGCTGGTCAGGCAGACTGCGGTCGGGTTACAATCGATCTGGCGGATATGCATGGATACCATTACCACAGTGGCGTCATGTTTGCCGCGTATGTTCCGGGATTGCCGAATGCGCTGGCGCGTGGCGGCCGTTACGATCATGTTGCCGAAGCTTTCGGGCGTTCCCGTCCGGCAACAGGTTTTTCCATGGATTTGCGTGAACTGGCAAGACTGTTGCCTGCGCCAGAAAAACGGCATGCGATACTTGCGCCGTGGAATAATGATGAAAAATGCCGTGAGGCAATCAGGGAATTGAGAAAATCGGGTGAACTGGTCGTTTTTGAACTGCCGGGCGCCAAATCCGAACATGACGAATTCGTTTGCGATCGCGAGCTGGTTTGCGAAGTCGAAAACGGAAACTGGATTGTGAAAACTGTTAGTAAAGATGAGTAAAAAGATATGGCCAGAAACGTAATAGTAGTCGGTACTCAATGGGGTGATGAAGGAAAAGGCAAGGTCGTCGACTGGTTGACGGATCATGCACAAGGTGTTGTCCGCTTTCAGGGCGGCCATAATGCCGGACATACACTGGTCATCGGCGGACAAAAAACGGCATTGAAGCTGATCCCGTCCGGCCTCATGCGCCCCGGAGTCGCCTGTTACATCGGCAATGGCTGTGTCCTTTCCCTTCCTGACCTGTTAAGGGAAATCGACAAACTGGAAGCCGTCGGCATTGAAGTCACTTCCCGTCTTAAAATTTCCGACGCCTGTCCGGTCATTCTTCCTTACCACGTCGCTCTGGATCTTGCCCGTGAATTGAGACGCGGTGATGCCAAGATCGGGACCACCGGCAAGGGCATCGGTCCGGCATACGAAGACAAGGTTGCGCGTCGTGCCATCCGTGTTGCCGACCTGCTGAATCCGGAAGTCTTTGCGGAAAAACTCAAAGAGAACATGGATTACCATAATTTTGTTCTTGAAAATTACCTCAAGGTAGAACCGGTCAGTTACCAGAAAACACTGAACGATACGCTGGCTATCATCCCGCGTATCAAACCGTTGATCGCCGATGTATCGACTGCGCTGAACCGTGCCTATGAATCCGGTTCGAACCTTCTCTTTGAAGGCGCACAGGGCAGCCTGCTTGATGTCGATCACGGTACCTATCCTTACGTCACCTCCAGTAACTGCGTGGCAGGCAATGCCGCAGCAGGCGCCGGTATCGGGCCTGGCATGCTGAACTACATTCTGGGCATTACCAAGGTGTATACGACCCGTGTCGGTTCCGGTCCATTTCCGTCGGAGTTGTCAACGGAAGAAGGCGTCGGCAAACATTTGTCCGTCGTCGGCATGGAGTTCGGAACGGTGACAGGCCGTCCACGTCGTTGCGGCTGGTTCGATGCAGCATTGCTGCGTCGTTCCGCGCAATTGAATGGATTGAGTGGCTTGTGTCTGACCAAACTGGATGTCCTGGATGGTCTGGAAACGATCAAAATCTGTGTCGGTTACAAAATGGATGGCAAGGAAATTTCGATTTTCCCGTCCAACGGTGAAGACGCTTCCCGTTGCGAACCGATTTATGAGGAAATGCCGGGCTGGACAGAAAATACCATCGGTACGAAATCGATGGATGCGTTGCCAGCCAATGCACAGGCTTATATCAAACGGATTGAAGAACGGGTCGGCAAACCGGTCGATATGGTTTCAACCGGTCCTGACCGCGAAGAAACGCTTGTTTTGCGTCATCCGTTCAAAGGCTGATTTTCAGCTGGAACAACCAATAAAAAAAGCCGACTTCAAGTCGGCTTTTTTTGTGAAGGTTTTATTCAGACGTGCGGTTCATTGCTGGCCAGCTGCTCATCAATGGAAGGTTGCTGACGGGTCAGCCAGTTGCGGATTCGCTGGGCATCTGCGATACGGGAGCCTTTGCCTTTCGAGTCGAGGAATACCATGACAATCGGGCGGCCGTCGATAATCGCTTTCATGACAAGACATTGTCCCGCTTCGGAAATGTATCCGGTTTTCTGTAACTGGATTTGCCAGTTGGGATTGTGGACAAGCGCGTTGGTTGAACCGTACTGGAGCTGGTGCAATCCATCGTCGACCGAGTAATGGGTATCGGTTGAATATTTCCGCAGGATAGGGTATTGGGAAGCCGCCATGACCAGTTTCGCCAGATCGCGGGCACTGGCAACGTTTCCGCTGGACAGTCCGCTGGAATCGACGTAATTGGAGTCCGACATGCCCAGAATTTGTGCCTTGATATTCATCGCAGAGACGAAGCTCTTCAGACCACCCGGATAATTGCGTCCCAATGCGGCAGCGGCGCGATTTTCCGAACTCATCAAAGCAAGATGAAGCAGGTTACCACGTGTCATACGGGTACCGACCTTGAGACGTGAGCCGGTATGCTTGAGCGTATCGACGTCTTCCTGTGTGATTTCCAGGGTTTCATTCATATCCTGCATGGATTCCACAACGACCAGAGCCGTCATCAATTTGGTGACGGATGCCATCGGCAGAGCGATATTTGCATTTTTTTCAAACAGGATTTCCAGTTTCGATTCATCCACGATCAGCGCAGCGTTCGATCTCAGGGCGAGTGGATCAGGCGTGTTTTTCAGACCGGCCAGATCGCCTGCTGAAAAACGGGTGATGATAGGAGGAGCAGGTCTCAGGGAAACACGTCTTATATAAGCTTTTCCATGAGAACCCCGGCGATCGTGCATGACCAGTTTCTTGGAAACAATCTTGCCTGAACGGGCAGTCACGATTTTTTTGCTTTTGCTGTTTCTGGCCTCTTTGACATTAGCCTTCTGTTTTGAGAGCGCTTTCTGGCTGCTTTTCTGTTTCGCCACAGGAGCGGTGGTTTTGCCTTTTTTCTTTGCTGGGGCGACTTTGGCAGCCGTTGTTTTCTTTGGAGCCTTGGTGACCTTCTTGGTCGCAGCAAACCCAAGTGGTGCAATGCAGACACAGAGAATTACAAGTGATAGCAGTCCACTTTTGAATTTATGCATGGCGTACTCCTTTGAAATATTACGAGCAGTATACAAAAAAAGACGGTTTTCAAGAATCAAAAAATCAAAAAAAACTGCGTAAAGGCAAATAGTTAAGATTGATTGTTTAATTTGAATGCGAAGTTTGGTTTTTTAAGGAAAATATTGATGAAAAGGCTTACTATTTGTTTCGACTCAAGTCTGGGGTATATCGTCTGAATGTTATGATGTCGTCTTTAACGGGAAAAGACTTTTATTTGTGCAATTAACGGCCATTAAATTGTCGGGTTTCAAGTCGTTTGTCGATCCCACAACGATCCGGGTAAATGGAAAACTGGTCGGCGTTGTCGGGCCGAACGGCTGTGGCAAATCGAATATCATCGACGCAGTCCGCTGGGTGCTTGGAGAGTCGCGCGCTTCGGAATTGCGGGGGGAATCGATGCATGACGTCATTTTCAACGGGACCACTCAACGCAAGCCGGCCGGGCGAGCCTCGGTTGAACTCATCTTCGACAACACGGATGGACGGATCGCCGGACAGTGGGGGCAATACGGTGAACTGGCGGTCAAGCGCGTCCTGACCCGTGAAGGCGGTTCGACCTACTTCATCAATAACGTTGCCGTACGCCGACGGGATATCCAGGATATTTTTCTGGGTACCGGACTGGGGCCAAGAGCCTACGCCATTATCGGACAGGGCATGATCGCGCGCATCATCGAGGCGCGTCCGGAAGAACTTCGTACTTTTCTTGAAGAAGCGGCGGGTGTGTCCAAATACCGGGAACGTCGACGGGAGACCGAAAACCGCCTTTTCGATACCCGTGAAAACCTGAATCGGGTATCCGATATCCTGCATGAACTGGATCAGAGTCTTGAAAAACTGAAAGTTCAGGCCGATCTTGCCGAGCGTTACCATCAGCTTAAAGAGACGCAGGAAAGACAGCAGAAGTTATTGTGGTTTCTACAGAAAAAAAACGCATTGAAGGAACAGTCCGAACTGGCCTTTGAAATCGAAAAGGAACAGACCGTTCTGGAAATGCTGTCCGCCGATATGTTCAAACACGAAGCGGAACTTGAAAAATTGAGACAGATTCATGATTTCGCCAATGAAAGTGTACACAAGGCACAAGGCGATTTGTACCAGACGAATTCCGAAATCGGCAGCCTTGAAGCTCAGATCCGGTATGTCATCGAGTCCAGAAAACGTTTGCAGGCACAGATCGTTTCCTATACCGAACAGCAGGATCAATGGACGAAACAGATCCGGTCTTTCGTCGATGAGGTGAATGACGGAAAAGAAAATCTCATCGAACTTTCGCAGCAAAAGGAAATTGCCCACGAGCTTTTCCTGCAACACCAGCAAGAAATGCCCGGGATCGAGAGTGAACTGGACATCCTCAGGGACCAGGCACAGGAAATGCATGATCGTGTTGTACAGATCCGGCAACAGATTGCAGTGGCTTCAACCAATCATAAAAATCTGACAGCAAGCCTTTTCGATTGCCAGTTGCGACAGGAAAAACTGCTTTCCCAAAAAGAACAGATCGACGTCCCCGATAGGGAAGAACTGGCTTTCCTTCAGCAGGAAAAGGCCGAGGTTGAACAACAACTGGAGGAACTGCGATTTACTGAAGAATCGCAACGTGACCTCATACCCGAACTTGAAGAAAACTGTTTTGAAATCGAAAAACGTCTTGAAGAGTGCAATGCCATCTGTATTCAGGAAGACGCACGACTGGAGGCATTAAAGCAGATTCAGGAAAAAACACAGGGAACCGGAAAAGCGCAAGACTGGTTAGAGAAACATGGATTGGTCGATTTTCATCCTCTCTGGCAGGATATCCGGATTGAAACCGGGTGGGAAACGGCACTGGAATCGGCACTGATGGAACGGATTTTTGCGCGGGGATTGTCGACACTGGACTGGACAGAATCTTTTCTGAAAGACAAACCGCCCGTCAAAACCTGTTTTTTCAACTCTGATACTGAAAGCAATGCGAGTATGGAAGCGGTTTCACAACCGTTTGAATTGCTCTCGTCAAGGATTCAGTACAAGAATAGCCGGATAAGAAACGTTATGGAAAACTGGTTGCACGGTGTATATGCCATCGGCAGCATGAATGAAGCGCTGTCCCGTCGGAAAACACTGCCGGATGGGGCCTGTTTCATTTTGCCTGAGGGCCATATGATCGACCGGTACAGTGTCCGGTTTTTTGCCGTTGAATCCGAAAGTGAAGGCGTGTTTTCACGGCAACAGGAGATAACAAGGCTGGAACAGTCTCATCAGGAGCACAAGCTTCTCCAAACCCGTCTGAGTGAAGAGTTCAGAAAGGCGGAATCAGCTCTGAAAGAGTTGAATTCAAAAATACAGCAGCTCCATTCGGAAACGAACACGCAGGTTCAGCGGCTTCACGATCTTCAGATGAAGATTCTGAAATTTGAAGAGCTGACTCGTCGTTTTAACGAGCAGAGTGAACAGATAGACACGGCATTGGTCGAACTGGATGAGTTCAGGCAGGAAAAGGAAATTGATCTTGCCACGGAAGAAAAGCGGCTTGAAGAGCTGGATATGACGTTGGGCGAGTGGCAACAGAAAGAAGCGGATTTTCTTGAAACGGTGAGAAGCAAGGAAGAAGCACTCAAAGTCTTGCGTGACAGAGTTCATCAGGCGGAACGCTCGGCGCAACAGGCGGAATATGATGAAAGAGCGCTTGTCAAACGTCTGGATGAACTGGCAAAACAGATTGAAACGGCTGAAAAACAGGTTCAAATGGTGTCAGGCAGTCTCAATCAGGGGCAGCTGGAATTGCAGGATCTGGATGACAGGGTTGCACAGGAAAACCTGCAGGTATTGCTGGACCGGCGTATGACACAGGAAGAAGCGCTTGCCCAGTCGCGACAGCATCTGGATGATCTGGCAGGGCAATTACGGACTTTGATGGAGCGACGGCTGCAAATAGAGCGAAGTTTGCAGCCTCAACGCGATAAAATAGTGGCTGTGCAATTGAAAGAACAGGCAGCACGGATCAACGTCGAGCTGTTCGATCAGAAATTGGCCGAGGCGGGTGCCGATATCGCCGCCTTGAATGACATGTTGCCGGAGAATGCGCGGCTTTCGAGCTTCCAGTCCGAAATCTCCCGCTTGAATGCGGAAATCGATGGGCTTGGGCCGGTCAATCTCGGGGCGGCACTTGAATTAAATGAGGCGAGCAGCAGGAAGAAATATCTGGAAGAACAGTTTCAGGATTTGACGGATGCCATAGCAACGCTGGAAGATGCCATCAGGCGTATCGATAGGGAAACGAGGAGCCTGTTGAAAAACACGTTCGATCAGGTCAATCAGTCCTTAAATGACCTCTTTCCTGTATTGTTTGGGGGTGGCCATGCGCAATTGAGCATGACGGGAGAAGAAATTCTCGATGCAGGAATCCAGATTATGGCGCAGCCACCGGGCAAAAAAAATGCGACAATTCACCTGTTGTCGGGTGGAGAAAAAGCCCTGACCGCGATAGCATTGGTTTTTTCATTGTTCAAGCTGAATCCGGCACCGTTTTGCCTGCTTGACGAGGTGGATGCGCCTCTGGATGATGCCAATACGGAACGTTTTAGCAATATGGTGACAAAGATGTCGTCGCAAACGCAATTTTTATATATTTCTCATAATAGAATTGCAATGGAAATGGCAGAAGAACTGGTCGGTGTGACGATGCAGGAACAGGGTGTTTCAAGAATCGTGACAGTGGATATCAACGATGCTGCAAACTTTTCAGATGAGGTTTTAAGAGCATGACAGATTTACAGGTGAGTTTAATTGGAATCGGCGTGGCAATCGTTGTTGGCGTTATTGCCTACAATAAATGGCAGGAATATCGGGCCAAAAAACATGTCGAAAGGGCTTTTTCCGATCCTGTCGACGATGTTCTGATGAAATCGGGTACAGCAGAAGCGGGTGCGCAACGTCAGGAGCCCGTCCTTGACGGTTTAGCCGTTGCCGAAGGCAAAAGGGAACCCAGTCTGGGAGAGACCGCTCCGTCTCAGGAAAATGATTTTGACACTGAAAAAAACATTTCCGACAATACCGGTTTTTCGGAAAAAGAAGAGTTGCCTGTCGATGAACTGATTGATTGTGAAATCTTGCTGTCACTGGAAGAACCTGCACGTTCCGAGAAAGTGCTGCCCCAGCTCCAGTCCTTGCGTTATACCGGTAACAAGCCGGTTCATTTTGTTGGCCTGGTTGAAGATGAACAGGGACATACAAGCTGGCAACCAGTCGTTCCCGGAAAGACGTATGTCCAGTTGAAAGCGGGTGTCCAGCTGGCAAACCGCACCAGTGCCTTGAATGACATCGAATTTTCCGAATTGCTGATGCGTTTGCGACAGATTGCTGATGCGATCGGGGCAGAACCGGAAATCCCGGAAATGGCTGACGTAACGGAGAAGGCAAAGCAATTGTTCCAGTTTATTGCCGATCACGATGCCAAACTCGGGATCAGTATCCGGAGCAATGGCGCGCCATGGCAAGTCGCGACCCTGCATACAGCACTGGAAAAACAGGGGTTCGAGTCCAGACCCGATGGCCTGTTTGTCATGAAAGACAGGGATAACGGACAGTCGCTGTTTACGTTATCTACAAACGAATTGCCGGCATCTGAAATTGCAACGCGTCTGACCTTATTACTGGACGTCCCATGTGTGGCACCTGAAAAAGACGGTTTCGGCCAGATGATCCAGTGTGCCAAAGCCCTTTGCGTCAGGCTGGATGGTTCCCTGATCGACGATGGCAACCAGTTGTTGAATGACTCTTTTCTTGAAGAGATTGCGGATCAGGTGAAGGATTTTTACAGCGAAATGCATGCCTGTACGATTCCTGCCGGTTCCACACGTGCCATGAGACTGTTTAACTGATCATGCAAACGGAATTGTTTGCCGGTGATCAAAATCCTGCTACTCCGGCGGAACAGGCTGCCCGTTTGCGAAGCGAAATCGAGCGCTACAACATCGCCTATTATGTCGAGGATGCGCCGATTGTTCCCGACTCGGAATACGACCGGCTTTTTAAGCAATTGCAGGAACTGGAACTGGCGTATCCTGAACTGGTTGTTCCCGATTCACCGACACAACGGGTAGGCGGCTCACCGCTGGTCCAGTTCGAAAAAGTCGAACACAAAATCCCGATGCTTTCCCTCCAGAATGGCTTGTCCGAAGAAGAGGTCGCCGCTTTCGACAAACGTATTGCGGATGAGCTGGATGATGAAAACGTCGAATATGAGGCGGAACTCAAGTTTGACGGCCTCGCTGTCAATCTGCGTTATGAAAACGGTCTTCTTGTTCAGGCTGCTACACGTGGCGATGGGTCGGCCGGTGAAAATATCACCAATAACATCAAAACGGTTCGCTCCATACCGCTCAGGCTTTCCGATCTGGCTCCGCCAGAGGTGCTGGAAGTCAGGGGCGAAGTATTGATGTTCAAAAAGGATTTTCACGATTTGAATCGTCGCCAGTGTGAAAACGGACAGAAAGAATTCGTCAATCCCCGTAATGCAGCAGCAGGCAGCCTCCGCCAGCTTGACTCGCAAATTACGGCAACACGCCAGCTTCGTTTCTTTGCATATGGAGTTGGAGAACTGAAAGGTGTGCCGTTGCCAAAGTCGCAAAGCGCTCTTCTGGACTGGTTTTCCCAACTGGGGATTCCGGTTTGTGATGAGCGGAAAGTGGTCAGGAGCCTGAAAGGCCTGATGGGCTTTTTCCACCGGATTGAAGAAAAGCGGGAATCGCTCCCTTATGAAATCGATGGCGTTGTTTACAAGGTCAACAAAATAATCGAGCAGGAAAAACTGGGGTTTATTTCCCGGGCTCCACGCTTTGCCATCGCGCACAAATTTCCGGCACAGGAAGTGTTGACGGAAGTTCTGGATATCAATGTACAGGTCGGTCGCACGGGGGCGATTACTCCTGTGGCTCGCCTGAAACCAGTTTTCGTGGGTGGTGTGACCGTTACGAATGCCACGCTTCACAATGAGGATGAAGTGCGTCGTAAAGACGTCAGGATCGGCGATACGGTTATTGTCAGACGGGCAGGAGACGTCATTCCTGAAGTGCTGGCAGCGGTAACCGAACGCAGGCCGGCGGATGCACGTGAATTCATCATGCCGACGGTTTGCCCCGTTTGCGGATCACCCATTATCCGTCCCGAAGATGAAGCGATCGCACGCTGTTCTGGTGGCTGGATAAAATGCCCGGCCCAGAAAAAGGGTGGTTTGCTTCTTTTCGTATCAAGGAAGGCATTGGGAATTGAAGGGTTGGGTGAACAGCTGATCGACCAGCTTGTCGATAAAAACGTGATTAACGATGCCGCCGATTTGTACAAACTGGATGTCGAAACTGTGTCCGGACTGGACAGAATGGCGGAAAAATCGGCGTCGAACCTGATCCGGGAAATCGACAAATCAAAGAAAACGACATTTGCCCGTTTCCTTTATGCACTAGGCATCCGGCATGTGGGTGAAACGACAGCACGCTCTCTTGCCGAACATTTCGGCAATATTGTCAATCTGAAACAGGCAACGGAAGAGCAATTGCTGGAGGTGGATGATATAGGACCGATCGTCGCCTCATCGGTAAAACAATTCTTTTCGGACGAACGCAATTTGACGCTTGTTGAAAAACTGCAAGACGTGGGAATTCACTGGCCCGAAAAGGAAATGAAAGAAAAACCCGAACAGCTGCCGCTGCAAAACAGAAAATTCGTTTTGACGGGAACCCTTCCTTCATTGACGCGGGACGCGGCGGCTGAAATAATCCGGAATCTGGGCGGGAAAGTCAGCAGTTCCGTTTCCAAAAATACTGATTATGTGCTGGCAGGGAGTGAACCGGGCAGCAAATTGACCAAAGCTGACGAACTGGGTGTCCGGATTATTGATGAAAACGAATTTTTACAACTCGTAAACAATGACAAAAGTAACTAAAGCTGTTTTTCCTGTGGCCGGTCTGGGAAGCCGATTTCTGCCGGCAACCAAGGCGCAGCCGAAAGAAATGCTTCCGGTCGTAGACAAGCCCTTGATCCAGTACGCTGTCGAAGAAGCTGTGTCAGCGGGTATTAATGAGCTGATTTTCATTACCGGCCGCAATAAAAGGGCCATTGAAGATCATTTCGACAAGGCCTATGAACTGGAAACCGAACTGGAAGCGGCCGGGAAACTGAAACTTCTGGGCTTTATCCAGAATATTCTTCCGAAAAACGTCAATTGTATTTACATCCGGCAGCCTGAGCCTCTGGGATTGGGACATGCCGTGCTTTGTGCAAAACCGGTCGTCGGAAATGAACCTTTTGCCGTCCTGCTTGCAGACGATTTCATGAACGTCAGGGAAAATCATCCGACGGTATTACAGCAGATGACCGAGTTGTATGAAAAGGAATCGAAAAGCATTCTGGCCGTTCAGGAGGTCGAAAGACAGGATACACGTCAGTACGGTATTGTCGATGCATCGCCTTATCGGGCTGATCTCGAATTCGTCAATGCGATTGTCGAAAAGCCGGATCCGGCCAATGCGCCGTCAACACTGGCTGTTGTGGGTCGTTATATACTCAATCCGGGTATTTTCGACTGCCTTGAAAAGATCGGTAAAGGTTCCGGAGGGGAAATTCAGCTCACAGACGGTATTTCGAAACTGATCGAAAAAGAAGACGTATGCGCCTACCATTTTGAAGGTCAGCGTTTCGATTGTGGATCGAAAATCGGTTATCTGAAAGCGACCGTTACCATGGGGTTGAAGCATCCGGAAGTGATGTCGGAATTCAGGCGTTTTATCGCTGACGCCCATTTGATGGAAAAGGAATAAAAATGGCCGTACGAAAAATTTTGAGAATGGGAGATTCCCGCCTGTTGCGTGAATCCGAGCCGGTCAAACAGTTCAATACGCCTGAGCTGAACCAGCTGATCGAAGACATGTATGAAACGATGTATGCGGCTGACGGAGCCGGTCTGGCCGCGCCACAAATCGGTATCAATCAGCGTGTGGTCATTTTCGGCTATGACGAAAACAATCGCTATCCTGATGCGCCTCCGGTTCCGAAGACGGTACTGATAAATCCGGTTATCCGTCCCATATCCGATGAGATCGATGCAGGATGGGAAGGATGCCTGTCCCTTCCGGGAATGCGTGGGATAGTGCCGCGATGGGCCAGAATCCACTATGAGGGATTCGACCAGTTCGGCAATAAAATCAGCCGCGATGCAGACGGCTTTCATGCCCGTGTCGTGCAACACGAATGTGACCATCTGGACGGGATACTCTATCCGTTCAGAATAGACGACCTTGGCCTGTTCGGCTTTTCCGAAGGCTTCGATAACGACGATTCTGAAGAGTCCGACGATTGATTCAAAAGAAAGACCGGGAAGGAAAAGAGTTTGTATTCAGAAGGTCTCTTCCGGTCTCAGATAACGCCATTGTCCAGTCGGCAAATCACCCAGCCTGACGTTGCCGATACGGATTCTTTTCAGGCCGATGACCTTCAGTCCGACCGCTTCGCACATTCGTCGTATCTGGCGTTTTTTCCCTTCCCGCAAGACAAATCGTAACTGATCATCGTTTTGCCAGTCGACTTTGGCTGGCAAAAGCGCTTTTCCGTCCAGTTTCAAACCGTGCCTGAGCATTTTGAGGTCGTTCTCAGGCAATCGTCCGGGTTTTGAATATTTCACACGAACCAGATATTCCTTGTCGGTCGGCGAGTTTTCTCCGATCAGATGTTTGGCTATCCGGCCGTCCTGTGTCAGGACAAGCAGCCCGACGGAATCGATATCCAGCCGGCCGGCCGGAACCAGACTGCGCAATTGTGAAGGCCTGAATTTTTCTTTCGACGGATCGTCTTTCCAGTGCGTGTCCTCACTGATCAGGGCGACGGCCGGTTTGTAGCCGTCTTCTGCCTGTCCACTGACATATCCCATTGGTTTATTGATCAGGATGGTGACACGGCGTGACTGTTCCTGCGAAGCCTGTTTTTCAATCGTTATTTTCTGGTGAGGCAATACCTTGCTGCCCAGCAGGGAAACGATTTTTCCGTCAACCTTGACCCATCCCTTTTCGATCCATTCATCGGCTTCACGCCTTGAACAGATTCCCAGTTCGGACATACGTTTGGAGAGGCGGACAGGTTCACTCATTATTATTCTCAAAAAGTTATTTGACTCTCAATACATCGATCATATCCGTCTCAAACTGGATCTGGATACGTGGATGCTGGAGCATTTCGCTATCTATCAGGAAAACGTCTTCGATACGTTCGCCCAAAGTCATGATTTTAGCAGTATGCAGGTTGACCTTGTAGCGGGAAAAGACCAGCGCGATGGCATACAGCAGTCCGGGGCGGTCGTTGGCCGTGACTGACAGGACGAAATTCTTGCCGCTTGCGTCCGGTCTCAAATCCAGTGTCGGTGCAATCGGGAAAGAACGGGATTTCCGGGAAAGACGGGCTTGCAATGGCGGTGGCAAAGGCGCTGTCGTTTTCAAAAGTTCCATCAATTCATGTTCGACCAGCGTGATGATGTCGCGATAGTTTTTTTCAAATCCCTGTTTCGTTACCAGAAAGGTATCAAGCGCGTAATCGTGGTTTGTCGTGTGGATTTTTGCATCCAGAATGCTGAAATTTTTCCGTGCGAAGTAGCTGCAAATCAGGGCGAACAGATCGGGACGGTCAAGAATGTAAACAGTGACTTGCAGGCCTTCACCAATAGGTGAGAGGCGACACTTCACGACGGGTTCTGCCGCGTTGATGCGATAATACAGAGTCCGGGTCTGCCATGCGACATCGGACGCGTCGTGACGCAGGAAATAAACAATATCGAGCTGTTTCCAGAATTCATCCTCCGCATGTTCGGGCAGCCCGTAGAGTCGCAAAGTTGCCTGAGCCTCTTTCTGGCGGATTTTGAGTTCGTGATCGACCGAGATGTCTTCACCGCCAAGCACCCGCAGGGTAAGATGGAAAAGGTCTTCCATCAGTTTGCTTTTCCATGCGTTCCAGATTTGCGGGTTGGTACCGCGTATGTCGGCAACCGTCAGGAGAAACAGGGCCATCAGGTGGCGTTCATCCTTGACGATATCGGCAAAATGGCGAATCGTTTCAGGATCGGAGAGGTCTTTTTTCTGGGCAACCTGTGACAGGGTCAGATGCTCTTTCACCAGAAAAACAACCAGTTCCGTATCCTCTTCAGACAATTCATGCTGTACGCAAAATTCCCTTGCGTCTTCCATGCCTGAAATGGAATGGTCGCCCCCCCTGCCTTTGGCAATATCGTGAAAAAGGGCTGCGATATACAAAAGCCAGGGTTTTGAAAAACCGGCCATCAACTGGCTGCACAAAGGGTTTTCATGGGCGTATTCCGTCAGGGAAAACCGGTGCACGTTGGAGACGACGGTCAGGATATGCTGGTCGACGGTGTATTGGTGAAACAGGTCATGCTGCATCTGTCCGACGATTTTTCCGAAATTCGGCAAATAACGGCCGAGAATCCCCAGCTCGTTCATATGTTGCAAGGCTCTTGCAACGAAACGGGGAGACTGGATGATTTGAAGGAAAATACGGCGATTGGCTGGGTCTTTTCTGAATTTGTCGTCGATATGAATGCGGGCATGCCACAGATTGCGAAGCGTTCGGGCCGTCATGTTTTTCAGCTCGGTACTCTCGGACAGCAAAAGGAAAACCTCAAGCAACGCGGAAGGATGATTTACAAAAACATCATCGTCAACCATATCGATCAGGCCGTTTACGTCATTGAACCGCTCGTTGATCTTGTTGGCCTGATAGGGTTTTGGAAACAGCCATGCGCGCATGTTTTGCAGCAGGATCATGTTCAGCTGCACAACCGTATGTGCGGCACGATAGTATTGCTGCATCATGTGTTCACTGGCGCGACGGCCATCAAGCGGCTGGCCGTTTTCCCTGAAATCGAAGGTTTTCGAAACGGGAATCTGGACGTCGAAGAGCAATTTGTCTTCACAGCGTTGAGTCTGGATATGCAGGCGGATACGGATGTCCTTGAATGCTTCTTCCGTTTTTTTCAGCTGTTGTGCCTCAGACGGAGTCAGAAGCCCACGACGGGCGAGCTGATTCCACGAGTGGCCGAGTTTTGCGGCTTTCGCTGTCCATAAAATGACCTGAAGGTCCCGGAGTCCTCCCGGGCTTTCCTTGCAGTTGGGTTCGAGACTATAAGGCGTATCGCCGAATTTGACGTGACGCTGGCGGGTTTCCAGCATTTTCGCGATGAAAAATGCGGAAGGGTTCATTTGGGCGTTGTATCGCTCTCTCAACGCCTGAAACAGCTTGCGGTTTCCTGTGACATAACGGGCTTCCAGCAGGCTGGTCTGGACCGTAATGTCATTAGCCGATTCTTCCAGACATTCGTCAATCGTCCGGACGCTGTGTCCGATCGTCAGTCCCAATGTCCAGAACAACTGGATGAGCGATTCCAGTTTTGCCTGCAAGGCCTGATCCGGACTTTCCTCCAGCAGGATCAGGACATCAACATCCGAATAAGGATACAGCTCGCCACGGCCATAACCTCCCACGGCAATCAGGACAGAACCGGCTGGAAGATCGAGATTTTTCCATGCTTCACTCAAAACCTGATCGACGTTCTTGCAAAGCGTTTTCAGCAGCTGCTGCGGGATGGGATGTTCCCTGTAATCGGCAATCGCCGACTCCCGTAATTGCGTCAAACGCTTTTTCAATGAAACGTCGAGTCTGTTCGGCACGGTATTTGCTTATTTCTTTTTGGCAAAATTGGGAGGAGGTGGCATATCGGGAGAAACCGTCAATACTTCGTAACCTGTATCCGTCACCAGAATCGTATGCTCCCACTGTGCAGAGAGACTTCTGTCCTTGGTTCTGATCGTCCAGCCATCCGGCATGGAGCGAATGGATTTTCCGCCTGCATTGATCATCGGTTCGATCGTAAAAATCATCCCGGGTTTCAATTCTGCCAGCGTGCCGCGGCGGCCGTAATGAAGGACTTGCGGTTCCTCATGGAATTCAAGACCGACTCCATGACCACAAAATTCACGTACGACGCTGTAACCGGCATTTTCGGCATAATCCTGAATGACATAACCGATATCACCCAGATGGGCACCGGGTTTGACTTCCATAATGCCGAGCCACATGCATTCATATGTGATTTTCGCAAGGCGTTTTGCCATAATCGACGGCTCGCCAGCGAAATACATCCGGCTGGTGTCTCCATAATATCCGTCCTTGATGACAGTAATGTCGATATTGATGGCATCGCCTTTTTTCAGCAGTTTGTTGAAATTGGGAATGCCGTGACAAACGACGTCATTTAAGGAAATACAGGTTGCATTGGGGTAAGGAGTATAGCCGTTAGGACAATAATTCAGCGGTGCCGGAATGGCGTCATGTGCGACAATGAACTCATGACAAAGCTTGTCGAGTTCGCCGGTGCTAACGCCCGGTTTGACAAAAGGAGCGACGTAATCCAGCACTTCTGCTGCCAGCTGGCTGGCTTTTCGGATGCCTTCGATTTGTTCGGCGTTTTTGATAGGAATAATAGCCATTGTGATCGTGTATATGCGGAGAATGGATTCAAAGCATTATTATATGCCACACGCAAGAAGAAGGATGAAAACACGTTTGATATGATGCTAGGTATCCGGAATGTTTCCTGCTATAATTTTGAGCTCGGCAAATTGTCGATCAAAAACGGAAAGGTGGCAGAGTGGTCGAATGCGCCTGACTCGAAATCAGGTATACGGTAACCCCGTATCCAGGGTTCAAATCCCTGCCTTTCCGCCAGGAACAAATTCTGTATTGCGCTCCGGTTACTGTTGTTTAGTCAGATGAGCGTGTATATATCAAAAAAAGCGTACTGAAAAAACTTCAGTACGCTTTTTTATTTTCAAAACCGGACGAAATTAATTGTTTTGCATGGATTCATTTCTGGCATCGCGAGCTTTCTGATGTGAACCGGATATGTTGCTTTTCCTTTCCATGATCCCATCCTTTTGTTTTTGACGGGCAGCTTTGGATGCAGGATCTCTTTTTGCTTTCTTATGTGCTCCGGCTATTTCTTTTTCTCTTTCCATCCGACCTTCTTTTTGTTGCTGTCTGGCTTTTCTTGTTGCAGGATCTCTTTGTGCTTTTTTATGCGCGCCTGCCACGTTCTCTTTTCTGGAACGGATCCCGTCTGCTTGTTGTTGTCGCATTTCAGCACGAGTCTGATCATTGCCCACTGGCGCATCTGATGAATCTTGTGCATGTGCTATTCCAAGACAGGCTGCCAAAGGTATTGATACGAGAGCCAATATCACTTTTTTCATGAAACGCTTCCTCCGATGGTAATTAAAAACAGGCAAATATTCTCTGCTCTGATACTCGCAGTTCTCATAAAGACGACTCAGTTATTTTTAATGATTTTATGGAGAATCAATTTATGTTTTATCAATTTGTTTCAGGCAATGATTTTGATCGCATTTTCATGTTTTGGTTTCCTGATCAAGAATGACTGTCTGCGTAGGATAAGGCATTTCCGAACCGTTTTTCTGGACGATGTCGATGATTTGTAAATAGACATCTTCCTGTATTTGCAGCCATTCTTTCCAGACGGTCGTTTTTGTAAAACAATAGACAAGTATGTTGAGCGAAGACGCGCCGATCTGGTTGAAATTGACGATGAGTGACTGGCTTTGGTCGATACTGTCGTTTTTCTCGAGCATTTCCTTTATCTGGCTGATGATGGGCTTTATTTTTCCGGAGTCATTACAAAGAATTCCTATGGAAAAGTTGATCCGCCAGTTGAGCATTCTTCCCGGGTTTTCGACAGAAATTGACGAAAACAAATAGTTGGGAACGTATAAAGGACGGTTCTGGAAAGTCATGATTTTGGTCATTCTCCAACCGATTTCAACAACGGTACCTTCTATCTGCCGATCCGGGGAACGTATCCAGTCACCGATGTTGAAAGGGCGGTCGAAATAAAGCATGACGCCGGAAAAAAGGTTGGAGAGGATATCTTTCCCGGCCAGACCGATGGCAATACCGCCGATGCCCCCAAAGGTCAGCAAGCCCGCAAAGCTCAGGCCAAAATGTTCCCCGAATACCAGAAGGATCGAGATCACACTGACGATTTTTATGGCTTTGGTGATGAACTGGGCCGATGTCGTATTTTTTCCAGTATTGACCAGATATTTTCTGAACTGGTCGGCGAAAACAAATGATTCCTTTATGGAAAGGGCGACAACTGCCAACAGGTATAAAAAGCTGATTTCCTTTGGTGTAATAAACGTGATGTGATGAATTTCGATGAAGTGCCTCAGCAGTTTTCCGATCAGGTAAAGCAGAAAGAAGGCAATTGCCACGCGTGTAATGTGAAACGGGATTTTGTTGCGAAACCTTTTCATACGCAGGCACAGATAAACAATTGCCAGCACTCCCATGAGTGCAAGGATGGCTATCTGATGCTGGTCGGTCATGGTATTGGCCAGAAATACCGAGTCGAGGCTTGTTAATTTATCTTCCATCATGCAGTTTCGAGAACGTAAATCAGAATTTTTCAGCGGATATTCGGGGAATTGGCCGATATCGGTGTGCCACGTGGTGGAGAAAAGGATTCATCCCCACTGTTGAGTACCATTCTATTGAGTGTCATACGACGTCATTTATTTTTTATTAAAAAACGTGTCGATGAAATCCATCGGTCAAGACTGGAAGGCTGCCGGATATGCCTGACAGATGCTTTGGCGGGTGGCACTGTATGAGTGTTGGCTGGCAAAAAAATTTCAAGAACAGGGGAATATGATTCATAATGGAACGACAGCTAACAAACCGCCAGTCTCATCCGGGAATAAGGGAGGTCAGATGATAGTCGAGGAATCGTTTGGAAACTTCATTAACGTCTATGTTGACAGTTACGTTTTTACGGCTGACAGAGAAAAACGCCAGTGGGATTTCGGCGATGGCGATAACACTCCGGAACGTCTGATGGCCGAATCATCGCGTCGAGGCATGACCCGTGATGAATTCACGCAGCATTATCACGATATCTGTCATGCCGTTGCCGGATGGGACGGCCGTCAATGGAAATATCGTTATAACGTTGTGGCGATGGAGGGAAGCTCCACACAGATGCTTCAGGATGTTTTCGACCATGTCGAGGAAATGATCGCCAAAAACGGTGCCCATCAGGACAGAAGCAAATGTGAAACCGTCCTGAAAACATATGCCTCACGACCGATGATCCGGTCTAACGGCATGCGGATCATGAAATATATTGTCGGCACAGAAGACGGTAACAAGCGTCGTATTGTGTATCAAATGGATGAATTGACGCCGTTTGAAATCGAATCGCTGATTCCTGCAGAAGTCTTGCAACGTTCGGTTAACAGAAAAAAATGAATTTTGCCGAGTCATTTTTTAAAAGCCGCATAAGGCGGCTTTGTTTTTTGGTTGTCTTTTGATTGAAAAAAGCCTGTTTACCACTTGCCGGCCAACATGAGAAAACCTGGAATCCATGCCGTCAGGATGCCTTCGACGATGGCCAGGTATGGTACAAACTTGCCCAGGTTTTTCTGTAGCGTTCCTTCGATGAAGCCGGTAAACCAGAGAATTCCCCATGCAATCCAGATGACCGCCATGCGCATGTCATCCGAAGCGACCAGCATGGCGCAGGGAATGGTATTGATGGCAACAAACAGGGAGTATATGCCATAGGGTTTCAGGTTCAGGTTGAAAATATTGTTTGCGGCGACAAAAAGGTAGGTGAAAGCAAAGAGCAAGCCTGTGCCTGCCGCATAATAATCTCCCTTGTATATGGCAACGAAATTGATGAAGGTGAGCAGGAAACCGACAATGACGTTTAACGCCGCCGTGGATTTTTTGTCCACTTTCAAAAGTTGGCAGGCGCCATTGTTGATTAGTACGATTCCGACGAAAAGCAAAGTCACTCCAAGCATGGGGAACCTCTTTCGAATATTCCCTGTCCTCTTGCCCGACAGGGAGTGGATTGAACCCGTTTGTTGAATGTCAGTGCGAAATCATCCAGGGGCGTGAACCACCTGTTTTAAGGGCGTTTTTGGATGTTGCCGTGGATTTTTTATTTGTGGAGCAGCAACTGCAGCCAGCACCGTGAACACTGGATTTATATTGTTCAAGTGTTTTCGGTTCATGTCGGCTACGTTCGTTTACTTCATGCATCATCAGGGTTTTTTTTCCAAGCCATGTGGTTCCCGGTGCAGAATGGATAACCCGTTTTGCACCGGTTTGACAGTCAGGGCACCATGCGGGTGAGTTCCTGTCGGAGATGGTTCGCAGCTCGGTAAAAATACCGCAGCTTTCACATTCGTATTCATATATGGGCATATTTGGCCTCTTGAAAACCGTTTGTCGTTTTCACGGACAGGTAAACCTGTCCGTTCCCGATTTATCGGATCAGTCGTATGAAATAGGCATATCGATACTGCCATCAAGATATTTCACAGGGCCTGATGCATTTGGCCTGATGTCGAATTCAAAGATTTGTGTCGGCAGCCACAAGGTTGCGCATGAATTCGGAATATCGACAACGCCACTGAGATGACCCTGAACCGGAGCCGATCCCAGAATGGAATAGCCCTGCGCCCCGGAAAATCCGAATTTTTTCAGGTATTCAATCGCATTCAGGCAAGCCTGTTTGTAGGCGACATTGGCATCCAGATAGTACTGTTTTCCTTCCGAATCCACGGAAATACCTTCGAATATCAGGTAATCATTGTAGTTTGGTGTCAGAGGGCCTGGTTTGAATACGGGGTTTTTGATGCCGTATTTGGACATGCCGTCCTTGATCAGTTCCACACGCATGTGTACCCACCCACCTGCCATTTCAATGGCACCGCAGAATGTGATTTCACCGTCGCCTTGCGCGAAATGCAGATCGCCGACGGAGAGCCCCGCTCCATCTACATACACCGGGAAGTAAATGCGTGATCCCTTGGACAGGTCTTTGATATCACAATTGCCGCCGTGCTCGCGAGGGGGTACGGTTCTTGCCGCTTCCGCCGCCGCTTTATCGCGTGCATCACCTTTCATTTTTCCCATATGCGCGGTTCTGGAAACGGGCGGATTGGCCAGTGGAGGCACACGGTTCGGATCAGTCGCGATCAGTCCCAGTTCACGCTTGTTCCAGGTTTTTAGAAGATCATGAGATGGCAGGCAACCGATCAGTCCCGGATGAATTTGCCCTGCGAAACGTACACCCGGGATATGGCGTGAGGTAGTGTATATGCCGTGAAAATCCCAGATGGACTTTTGAGCCATTGGAAATTCATCTGTCAGGAAACCACCGCCATTCTTTTTTGCAAAGAAACCGTTAAAACCCCAGGGCACTTCTTCCTTGGCACCAAGGTCAAGCAGGTCCACCACGAGCAGGTCACCCGGTTCTGCACCCTTGACACCAACAGGACCCGACAGGTAGTGAACGATAGTCAGATCCAGATCCCTGACATCATCCGCACTGTCGTTGTTTCCGATGGCGCCACCTGTCCAGTCATAGGTTTCAAGGACGAAATCATCGCCGGGATTGACCCAGCAGGCCATGGGGATATCCGGATGCCACCGGTTATGAACCTGTTCATTCTGTGTTGCAGGTTGCTTGAGATCGACTTTGATAAGTGTTTGTGTCATGGCGTAACTCCTTTTATTGAGTGACAGAAAGGCGCCTTTTTATTTCCCGCAAGCGCCACGTCGCCAATAGATCATCGGCGATACTTTGTTGTCAGCGTGAAAGCCTGACGTG
The DNA here is from genome assembly GCA_019424645.1 of Oxalobacter formigenes. GTDB lineage: Bacteria > Pseudomonadota > Gammaproteobacteria > Burkholderiales > Burkholderiaceae_D > Oxalobacter > Oxalobacter formigenes_D. Next base: position 8,512 of record JAHYZB010000005.1, on the reverse strand, counting down.
GTTACATTGTTTTCGGAAAAACAACTCAAAACATTGTTCTGTTAACGTCGGAGGTGCGGCAGGTCAAAAGTGAGTAGAACAGGTGCAATAAACACATGTATTCTTTTATAAATAACATAACATAAATAGAGCTTCTATATACAATTTTTTCATATATCTTTGTTAATTTGAATTCTGAGATGCGAGGTGGATGAGAAGAAAAGGCATAGTGCCTGGCTTTCGATCTATCATCGCAAGAGCGTATCCTTATTGGCATTTTTTCTGAATTCAGCTTAATTTTTAACCGTCGTTTACTGGGAGGATAAAATTACCGGTTTATAAAAATAATCTGGACATTTTGTGATTCGAAGCGATATTTCATCCATTTTTCGATTTTCTTTTTGACGTCTTTTTTCAGTATTTTTTTACTGACTACAATGACTGTCGGTACTTCGCTGAATTTGTTTTCAGCGCTCTGCTTTGAGAGATACGCGTCCGCAAAGAACAGCTCCCTGACATCGGGATACTGTATGTACACTTCGTCAGCGACGCCTGAATACAGTTTTTCTTTTTCTGCTTTTGCTTTTTGGGCAGCTGACTGGGTTTCAGCCTGAATGGTTTCGAGTATCTGTTCTTTTTTCTGCGCTTCCTGATCGTTATTCGCAAGGATGTCTTTGGCCAGAGCTGTCCGGATAGCATTGATGTCCTGTTCGTGGACGCCAACCTGTTTCAGATCCAGTTTGGTGTCAGCCAGACCATATTTTGCGAGGCTTTTGCGAATATCTTCCACGGTCTGTTCATTCAATTCCTTGCCAACCAGCACCACATTGATGGTTTTGTCTTTATAGGACGATTTGTAATCGACCGGAAAAGTATCTTCGAAAACCAGTTCTTTTGAAATGAAAGTGGATACGTTGGTATTGAATATCTGGTTGTTGACGAAATTGATGGCGATGAAAACACTGGGTATGCAACTGACAAAAACGACGGTGAGCAGAAAAACCTTCAATCGGAACTGGAGTTTTTCATTAATTTTTCGCCTTGCCTCAGGGCTGATGAACCAGACGACCAGAACGGATGACAGGGCGATATAAATGCAGTTGAGCAGGAAAAGATACGACGCTCCCAGAAAGTAGGACATATTTCCGTGTACAAAACCATAGGCCGCTGTACAGACAGGCGGCATCAATGCGGTAGCAATGGCAACGCCGGGAATGACGTTCGATTTTTCTTTGCGGGTCAGCCCGATAATCCCGGCCAGCCCACCGAATACGGCGATCAGAAGATCCCATATGTTCGGTGACGTGCGCGACAGTAATTCCGACTGGGCTTCATTCAATGGGGTGACGTAAAAATAAATGGCCGACGTAATGAAACTGATAATGGTTGCGATCGCCAGATTTTTGAGGGCTTTGTGAATCAGGCGAAAATCGTAAATGCCGACACCGTACCCGATTCCCATGATCGGGCCCATCAGCGGTGAAATAAGCATGGCGCCGATGACAACAACTGCCGAATTGATGTTAAGGCCGATAGAGGCGATCAGAATGGCACACATCAGTGTCCACAAGTAGGTTCCGTTCAGTTCGACACCGCTGCGAATGTTATGGTCGATCTGGTCGTCGTCAGCCTGATCCGTACGCAAGCTGAACCGTGACACGAATGCCTTTTTGATTCTGAAGAAAATGTCGTCGATATCCGATCTGGAATTGTCCATTTTGAAAAACGTAAAAGTGGTGGAACAAACGGTTCATCGCAAAAATGCTGCCGGGGCAATCGTTTTTCACAGGATTTTCTGTTGAAGTGGATGCGTGTTTGTCAGCACTCTTTATGTACAGTTTTATGACAGAAAGGGAATCGGGAGTTTTGAGAAAAATCAGGGGAGAAATGAAAGGCGGGTTTTGTTTGAAAAAACCGATTTTTTTCAGACTTCTTTTTTGGTGGGATCGGTGAGGCCGGTTTCGATATTTTTACGCTGTTTCCACAGTTGCCAGGAATTGATGATGTTTTGCCAGACAACGTAAGAACCTGCGCCGATTGCGGTAATCGGGCTCATGTAAACATGCGCCATCCAGATGGCGAGAATGGTGTTTTTTTGACCGAGCGATTGCCCACCGCTGATGCGTTCACGATACCGGCTGCCGATTCTTTTTCCGAAGTAAAATTGTAAACAGCAGACAGCACCCGCCGCCAGCGCAATCCAGATTTCCGTCCATCCGTCTTCAGGTTCGTTGATGAGAGTGTTGACGGTTTGTGCCATGACGACGATCAGGGCCACTGCCCAGAGGTAAAAAGCGGTTTCGTTGTAGCTGGTCAGTATTTTATGAATGGACGGAGTGAAGCGGCGCAACAGGATTGCTGCAATGAAAGGGCAAATCAAAAGAGGAAATACTTTCTGGAGAATGAGGAGGAAAGCCATCGAAAAACTCATCTCATGGCTTAATGGGTGAATGAGAGGGAAGAGGGCAGGGGCGGCAATGGCGGTTCCCAGATTGGCCAAAAGAGTGTAGCTGATCAGGCTACCTGCACTTCCGCCCAGTTTATCCGTGATGACGGCGGCAGCTGTAGCGGTCGGTGCGATAACGCAAATGAAAGCGCCTTCCGCTACCAGAACATTCATGGGACTCAAAAGTAAGTAAACTGCAATTGCTCCACCGATCTGGATGATGAGCAACCAGATGTGCACCGGTCTGAATTTCAGATCTTCAAAGGGAACTTTACAAAAAGTCAGCAGCAGCATGGTAAAGATAAGATAAGGTGTCAGAAATGACAGGTGTCTGAAAATCGGGAATCCGATGCCGCCTGCCAGCATGGCTAAGGGCAGTGTCCAGTTCTTGAGAAAAGCAAGCAGAGGAGAAAGCATGGAATGGTAACTGCTGATGGTTATGTAAATACAGGAAAGATTTTATACCTTCCCGTACGGATAAAAAAGGAAGAGAGGAAAAGACAGATTACTGGAGTGAAAGATTTTTTGAAATTGTTGAAAACAGATTATAAGCAAAACGGATAACCGAAAAAACAGAGCTGACTGGCTGAAAATCGAAATTACCCGATGAAAGGGTTTGTTTGAATTAATGGACGGCTTTTCAGACGGAATAAGACAAAAGCCTGCTTTTTGATGGCGGTCTATCGTACAATACATTCTTCCGAATGTATTTTGTCGGTCGGGGGTAATCGCAATCTCCCTCTTATACCGATTGCAAGTTTTGTTAAAAGAAATCAAGTAGTTATGTCAGATATACCGCAAAAAACGACCCAAACCGGTTCAGATAAGAAATTCGAGGATTTCGGTTTGTCTCCGGAAGTTCTAAAAGCTCTGGATGATCTGGGGTACGTTTCTCCGACACCGATTCAGGTTCAGGCCATTCCCCTTGTGCTGGAAGGCAAGGATGTGATGGGAGCGGCGCAGACCGGAACGGGAAAAACGGCTGGTTATTCACTTCCAATGCTCCAGTCGCTGATGTTTTCCGCCAATACCAGTATGTCGCCGGCACGTCATCCTGTCAGGGCATTGATTCTGGTACCGACCCGTGAACTGGCTGATCAGGTGTTTGAGGATGTCAAACGATATGCCAAATACACGCCAGTCAAATCTGCAGTTGTTTTCGGTGGGGTGGATATTACTTCCCAGACCAGCATTCTGCGCGCTGGTGTCGAAATCCTGATTGCCACTCCGGGACGTCTGCTTGACCACGTTCAGCAGAAAAACGTCAATCTTTCCCAGACGCAAATTCTGGTTCTCGATGAAGCGGACAGAATGCTGGACATGGGATTTTTGCCGGATTTGCAGCGTATCGTGAACCTGTTGCCGAAACAGCGGCAGAATCTGCTTTTCTCGGCCACTTTTTCCAATGACATCAAAAAGCTGGCCAAAAGCTTTATGAAAGATCCTGTCACCGTGGAAGTCGCAAGGCAGAACGCCACGGCTGAAAATGTGAAGCAAACCGTTTACCGGATCGAGGAAAGTGAAAAAAATGCCGCTGTCGAGTATTTGTTAAAAGACCGGAATCAGGAGCAGGTTCTCATTTTTTCGAATACCAAAGTGGGAGCGTCCCGTCTGGCAAGACAGCTGGAGCGAAAAGGATTGAAGGCTTCAGCCATTCATGGCGATAAAACGCAGGCTGAAAGGATGGCGACTCTGGAAGCGTTCAAATCGGGAGCTATCGATATTCTGGTGGCTACCGATGTGGCTGCACGCGGTTTGCATATCGAGGAACTGCCTTGTGTGATCAATTTCGATTTGCCTTTCGTGGCTGAAGATTATGTTCACCGTATCGGCAGAACGGGGCGTGCAGGTTCCAAGGGTGAGGCGCTTTCCCTTTATTCGGAAAAAGACGAGCGTTTGTTGAAAGAAATTGAAAAGTTGACCAAACGTCAGCTGCCACCGGAAAAACTTCCCGATTTTGAACGTGGAAAGCATGTTTCTTCAGAAACGGGAGGGACTGCGTACGGCAAACGGTTCGACCGCAGTCCTTACAAATCGGTTGGATTGGAAAAGAAGAGCAAGGACCCCTGGTTCGATCAGCCTTATGTGCCATCAACCACAAAATCTGATAAAGACTCTGACAAGCCGGATTTGAAAACGGTTAAAAAACCGATTGCCGCTTTGCTGGGCGGATTGCCGAAACCGAAAAAATAAAGTCGATTTTTCCTTATTAAACTCTATTGGGTAAACAGGAAAGCCCGAAATAAAATAGCTGCATGAAAAATACCCGCTTCGTTCATCTTCGCGTTCATTCTGAATATTCCATCGTCGATGGACTGGTCCGGATTGAAGACGTAATCGCTGCTGCAGCCAGGGACGGCCAGCCGGCTATGGCGTTGACCGATCTGGCCAATCTCTTCGGCCTGATCAAATTCTATAAAGCGGCACGGAAAAAAGGGGTCAAGCCGATAGGGGGCTGTGATGTCTGGATCACGAACGATGCCGACAGGGAAAAACCGTCCCGCCTGCTCTTGTTGGTGAAAAACAGAACGGGCTATCTGAATTTATGTGAGCTGCTCTCCAGGTCATGGTTGGAAAACCAGTGGCGTGGCCGGGCGGAAATCCGGACCGAATGGCTTGAAGCCTTGTCGAGAAAATCGGGTGACATGGGGCTGATTGCCCTGTCCGGCGCCAAACAGGGTGATATCGGGATGGCTTTCGAGGCCTCCGGTTTCGACAATGCAGAAAAATGTGCCAGAAGATGGGCCAGTATCTTTCCAGACAATTTCTATATCGAGATTCAGCGTACGGGGCATTCCGGCATGGAGCAGTATTTGCGGCATGCCGTCGAGATGGCAGACAAATTGCAATTGCCGGTGGTTGCCACGCATCCGGTCCAGTTTCTATCACAGGAAGAATTTGCCGCTCATGAAGCGAGAACCTGTATTTCAGGAGGAGAGATTCTCTCCAATAAACAGCGTGCCCACCATTTCAATGAACGCCAGTATTTTTACACGCAAAAAGAAATGGCAGAGCTGTTTGCCGACTTGCCGGGTGCACTGGAAAATTCGGTAGAAATTGCCCGTAGATGCAACCTGGTTCTGGAGCTGGGACATCATAAACTGCCAGACTTCCCGACGCCGGATGGCATGACACTCGATGAATGTCTGACCAGCGAGGCCAAACATGGGCTCGAAAAGAGGCTGGAGGAACTTTTTCCGGATGAGGAAGAAAAAAAAGCCCAGCGTCCACGGTATGACGAACGGCTGGATTATGAAATCGGCACGATCATCAATATGGGATTTTCAGGTTACTTCCTGATTGTGGCCGACTTTATCCGCTGGGCAAAAAACAATGGTGTTCCTGTCGGGCCGGGACGCGGTTCCGGCGCCGGATCGCTGGTCGCTTACTCATTACTTATTACCAACCTCGATCCGCTGGCGTACAACCTGATTTTCGAACGTTTTCTGAATCCGGAACGCGTTTCCATGCCTGACTTTGATGTGGACTTTTGCCAGCACGGGCGCGACAAGGTCATCCAGTACGTCAAGGATCGTTATGGCAAGGATGCCGTATCCCAGATCGCTACGTTCGGTACGATGGCGGCCAAGGCGGCCGTACGTGACGTCGGGCGTGTTCTGGATCTCGGATACAATTTCTGTGACGGCATTTCCAAACTGATTCCATTCAAACCCGGCAAGCAGGTTACGATTGCAGAAGCGAAAAAAGAGGAACCATTACTCGCAGAACGGGAAGAATCGGAAGAAGAGGTCAAACAGTTGCTGGCACTAGCCGAGCAAGTTGAGGGTATTACCCGTAACGTCGGCATGCATGCCGGGGGGGTACTGATTGCGCCCGGCAAGCTGACCGACTTCTGTCCGCTTTATACCCAGGGTGGTGAAGCCGGGGTCGTTTCCCATTTCGACAAAAGTGACGTTGAAGCCGTCGGGCTCGTAAAATTCGACTTTTTGGGGTTGACGACACTAACGATTCTGGATCTGGCTGTGAAGTACATTCGCCAGCTTGATTCTGAAATGGCGAATTTCAATCTGGATACCATTCCACTGGACGACAAAGCGACTTACGACTTGTTGATCAAGGCGAAAACAGTTGCTGTGTTCCAGCTTGAAAGTCGCGGCATGCAAGGTATGCTGAAGGACGCAAAGCCTGACCGTTTCGAGGATATTATCGCGCTCGTTGCGCTGTATCGGCCCGGTCCTATGGACCTGATACCGGATTTTTGCCGTCGCAAACATGGTGAAAAATTTGAATATCCGGATGAACGCACG
>JAHYZB010000005.1:0-1809 GCA_019424645.1 Oxalobacter formigenes | reverse complement strand
AAGGCATTTTGTCCGAAACCTACGGCATCATGGTGTATCAGGAACAGGTCATGCAGATGGCGCAGGTCATCGGCGGATACACGCTTGGCGGCGCCGACCTGTTGCGTCGTGCGATGGGCAAAAAAGATGCAAATGAAATGGCGAGACATCGCCAGATTTTCCGTGATGGCGCAGCCAAAAACGATTTGACTGAAACCAAGGCCGATGAAATCTTCGACCTGATGGAAAAGTTCGCGGGTTATGGGTTCAACAAGTCGCATGCAGCCGCTTATGCATTGTTGTCCTACCAGACGGCCTTTTTGAAACAGCATCATGCCGCAGCGTTCATGGCAGCCAATATGTCGCTGGCGATGGACGATACCGACAAGGTAAAAGTGCTTGTCGAAGATGCGATTGAAGTATGTGGTCTGACTATCCTGCCACCTGACATCAATCATTCTGAATATTACTTCACACCGGTAGGTGAAGCGCCAAGCGTCAGCCATAAACCGGTTTCTGCAATCCGTTATGGTCTGGGTGCGGTGAAAGGATCGGGCGAAAGTGCCATTGAAGCGATTGTCAATGCCAGAAAGGAGAGACCGTTTACCGATCTTTTCGATTTTTGCATGCGGGTCGACAAACACCAGATCAATCGCCGGACGATCGAGTCACTGATTCGCGCCGGCGCTTTTGACTGTTTTGACGTAGACAGGGCGATTTTGCTGGCGTCGGTCGATCTGGCTATTGAAGCGGCAGAGCAAGCGGAAGCATCGGCCAATCAGGTCAGTCTGTTCGGTGATGAAGAAGCGGTCATCAATACCGTGGAATATGTAAAGGTTCCGCACTGGACGGAAAAGCATAAATTGACGGAAGAAAAAGGCGTGCTGGGCTTTTGTCTTTCCGGCCATCTTTTCAATGCTTATTCGGCTGAGGCACGACAGTTTGCAAAAGCGAGAATCATCGAGCTGGAACCTTCCCGTGATCTGAAATGGGTCGCAGGTGTGATTTCGGGTAACCGGACGCAAATGACCCAACGTGGCAAAATGATGATCGTCACTTTAGACGATGGAAGCGGAACGATTGAAGTCACGATATTTTCCGAGTTAATGGATCAGAAACGTCCCTTTTTCAAAGAGGATGAATTTCTGGCTGTGTTTGGAAAAGTGTCCGAAGACCGTTTCTCTGGCGGTTTGAGACTGAATGCCGATGATGCGCTGGATATCCTCTCGGCGAGATTGCATTTCGGCCAGCATATTTCCTTCACCCTTCCGGAAAAATTCAGTATCGCAAAACTGAAGGAAGTCATCTCCCCATGGCAGAAAGAGACTGGCATGCGGCTGATTGCCGATTATGCTGTAGACGGCAATAAATGCCGGATCGATTTTGGAGCCAATTGTCTGTTAGGCCCGAATGACGAATGTCTCAACAGTTTAAGTCAGCAGTTTAAAGACGCTAAAGTGACATATTGACCGGTTTATTGATATTTTTTCCGGTTCTTCTCTTCCTTTTGCATAAGCCAGATTTTCAGGTAACGGTAATAACTGCCCTGAGCTATTGAAATGGCCAGTGCAAGGCCGTGGCTGCCATCGAGAAAACCGGCTTTCAATATGTAGCAGCGGATGAATGCCCAAATTCCGTGTCCCAGAGCCGTGCCGACACTGGATCGTTGTCCTTGCTGATATTTTTGTCTGGCAGACAAATCGGTATAGCTGTCTATTTTTTGCAGAACTTGTGAAAAATTCATGAAGCTGTAATGGAGCATGGGTGAATCGAGACGCTTTGTTGTTCCGTTAACGAGGAGACGCTCGTGTATTTTGTCATCTGTAAAAC
>JAHYZB010000049.1 GCA_019424645.1 Oxalobacter formigenes | reverse complement strand
TAGCTGATCTGAAACTCTTTATTGAATTTGCTCGACGGGGTCCTCTTGCGTTGGCTCAAGAAGTTCGAGGATCTGTTGGGACTTATGATTCCCCATTCGAGGAAGCCGTTGCAGATGGATTGCGCCGTAAAGGCTGGGAAGTCGTTCCACAAATCGGGGTTTCCCGTTTTCGTATTGATTTGGGTATTGTTCATCCAGACAGACCAGGTGATTATCTGGTCGGAATTGAGTGTGATGGCGCTACTTACCACAGTGCTGCAACAGCACGTGATCGGGATAAGGTTCGTAGCGTAATTCTGGAAAGTCTTGGATGGAAATTATTGCGTTTATGGTCTACTGAATGGTGGATTGACAAAGAGAGTGCATTAGAACGATTGCATAACGCTATTGACGAAATACTTGAAAATTCCCGTAAAGAAGATAAATTAAAAATTTCTTGTTTACCTGAACCTGAATTCATTACTTCTGTTATTGGTGTGAAACAAAATCTCGATATTCCTAAAAATGGTTTACTCTTGCATACGGTCAATCATGATAGCCAATCGGAAATTAAACATGATGTTTCTGAAAAACATGATTCTTTGATTCAGTTCGCTTCTTCGGAGTCCGCTTCAAATAATCCAGAACCTTCTCTACCGGGAAAGTATCAAGTAAGTAATTTTGATAAATGGTGTCTGAAATCTGATCCTTCACTTTTTTATACACCAACTCCTGAATACGAACAGTTTTTGAAAGAATTCGTTCATGAAATACTGATTGCTGAAGCACCTATTCTGGATGCTACTCTTTTTCAAAGAATGGCAAAGGTTCATGGTTTTAATAAGGCTGGCAGGGTTATTCGGGAACGAGTGCTAAAAATAGTGCATCAGTATTATTATCTGGGAGAAGATAAAGCAGGAGGTAATTTTGTCTGGCTTTCAGAGGCACAACGTCTTAACTGGAATACATATCGGCTGCCTGTGAGTGAAAATGATATTCGCATGGTAGATACTATTGCAAGCGAAGAATTACAGGCACTTTCAACTTTTGTGAAAAGTGAAGATAAAATTTCTAAAATGATTAAAATTCTAGGAATTAAACGTGTAACCAGCCAGGCACGAAAAAGACTGGAATCAATTCTTTAATACATGTCATTTTCAAAGAGCATCTCTAAAAGCGGAATGAACAATTCATTCCGCTTTTAATGCTTTTTTAGTTTATTTCCGGTTTTCCAGCACACTCGGGTCGGGTGCAACCGGCAGGTCTTCCTTGTCGAAATCATAGGTATTTTCGATGGGAGGATTATCGGAGAGATCGTAATACACCATCCTTCCGGCGACAAAGCGCAGGTACGCCAGTTCCTTGTAACTGGTGTAGAGGCGCTGCAATAGCTTGCTCTCGTTATAAATGTCACGGCAGGTTTCGTCGGGAACGTCGAAGTGGACTTTTCCTTCCAGACGGACGGAAATGCCGCCTTTCCATGCAAGTGCCTCGGCACGGTCGTTGTCCTGAAGCTGGGCATAGGTTTCCGAGAGGGGAGAAACGGCGAAATAAAGGGTATGTCCTTCCGTTTTCATCAATTCGAGGACGCGGACCTTGGGATTGTGATGTTTGTCACAGGTGGCGAATGCCATGTCTTCCTGTTTTTCCAGAAAATGGAATGCTTTTTTCATGAGTGTGCCTTTCAGTATCCGATAGTAAAACGTTCCTGATGGTGTACCGGCGCGTCGATTTCATCCATGAGGGCGCTGGCGTAATCCCCTGTGGAGATCAGGGAGAACCCGTCCGGATTGACGATCAGGTCGTTTTCGCCAAGCCGGTATGTGCCGGTTGCCTGTGCGGGTACGATGCTTGCCGGTGGCGAGAAATAAACCCAGTCGATGTCGTGTTCGTGTTTTAAGACGTCCAGATAAAAACCGCCGAGCATGCGGATACCGGAGGCTTCGTCATTCGGCAGGGTGCCGGTATCCATGAGCATGATGCCCTGTTTGACGTAAAGTGTTCCGGCTTCCCCTACGAACAGGATTCTCGGGATGCCCGCTTCCCTGGTTCCTTCCAGAATGAACGGGTAGAACTGGAGGACGGAATCGAAAAGGTCGGGCTGTTCGAAAGCGGGATTGTGCGAGACGATGACGGCGTCGGCTTTACTGACCAGATCGCGTATTCGGTCAACGGAATAGACATCTGTCTGAATGATCGTCAGGTTGGGATTTTTGATGGGAATCCGGTCTGGAAAAGGATCGACGGCAATCACTTCGTGATTGCGTCTTAAAGCCTCTTCGATGATGGGGCGGCCGATTATTCCGCCACCGCCGAAAATGACCAGTCTCATGTTGGGTGTGTCCAGTCGCATGGTTGGCTCGCTTGCAGGTGAAAATTCCGGTCTCTTTTGGAGTCCCGTGATAGAAATTGGTTCCTGCATCATAGGTGGTTTGCCGACCTGGTCAGTTGCGATGGATTAAAGGTATGTCGTGCGCACAAAGTCTGTTCCGGATTAAAGCAGCCACGGCCATGATGGAGTAAAAATGGAATCGGGAAAGTTCATTTGTCTAATCGGGTTTCAGAATAAAAAAAGATGGAGTGGAAGGAAGGGATATGGATATCGCGTTTTTGAAAGAAGGTCTTGTTCAGGTAGTGGGTATTTTGCAGTTTGTGCTGGAAACCGCTTCGGTAATTTGCGTACTTATCGGTTTCGTCAAAACGGTTTACGTCGGTATCCGGTCACGTCAGGGCTTTGTCATCAATAGCGAGGTGAAGCTCACTTTCGGACGCTGGCTGGCGATGGCGCTGGAGTTCCAGTTGGCAGCCGATATCCTGAATACGACGATCGATCCGGATATCGAAGGCCTGATCAAACTGTTCGGCATCGCCCTGATCCGGACCTTCCTGAATTATTTCCTGACGAAAGAGATCGAGATGCAGGCGAAACAGGAAGAGATTTCGGAGTTACCGCAAAACCGGACTGTCAATTAGGAGGATGCCGAGCTTGTCGAAGAGAAAGCGGGCTTTTCGGGTTTTAACGGAAGTGTCGGGGTTTTCTTTCAGGTAACCTTCTCCGACAGTCTGGTTGAAATGCAGGGTCAGGCGCGAGATATGGACGCCATTTTCCCTGCCTCTCTGGTAGCGGGCGTATGCGGTTTGGCGCATATAGTCGGGATCGGCGGAGTCTGTCCAGCGGACGGCGTCAGCGGGCAGGCTCTTCGTTCCATCTGGCAAAAGGCCGGTTCTTGCCCAATGCTTGAGGGATTGAAGCGGAATATCGGCATTGTGACGATTCAGGCGGTCGGGCAGGACAAGTCCTTTTCGTTCAGGATAAGGACGTTTTGTACGCACCGATGAACGAGCTTCCATCGTTTTTTCCAGCGAGTTGATGAAGGAAAGCCGATCACATTCTTCATATTTTTCCAGATCGATATCAACCGGTACGGGTTCCTTGTACAGCGTTTCCCATACGAGGCTGTAAAACAGATGGGTGGACGGGACGTCAAGGGGGATTCCAAAGGACGGGAAAATCCATTCGAGCTTTTCTGAACGGCTTGCCAGACAGAAGGCGAGGGTGTTTCTGATCTTTTCCTGGCTGGTGGGGGTATAACGATGAAAATCGGGCAGTATCCAGATGCGGATCAGTTCGCGGATATCGTCCGGATTCGAAAAGTCGCGTTGCCTGAATTCATCGGTTTCCCGGTCGGTCAGCATGGTCAGCTCGTCCAGAATGTCGCCGAGAAATTCCCAATGGACATACCTGATGCCGGGTCGGGGTTTGGGAGGGGGCCAGTCGATCCAGAGGATCAGTTTTTCAAAAAAATCTTTGATCAGACTGCACATGACAGAACGGTATTATTATCTGGTATTTATGATGGTTTCAGGCAACAAGATCCCTTTTGAACGGATTATCTCAACAGTGGATAGGCGGTGACCCAGTGATCGTAGGGATCGAAAAGGAAACGGGCACGTTTCGTTTTGACAGGAAGGCTTGTGTTTACCAGATAACCTTTGCCAATCGGTTTATCGAAAATAATCGTGAGACGGTAGGTATGTCTGCCTTCGTCGCACAGGGTCTCGAAACGTCTTATGGCGACTTCCAGTCCGTCGTTAAGGTCAATCTTTCTATTCCATTTTGCAGCATCCGCAGGTTGGAGCAGGATTTTATCGGGTGTGAGGCCGCTTGTTGCCCACAAAAGCATGTCTTCCATGGAAAGTTCCGATCCGTGCCGACTTATCGCACGGGGTCTGAATTCCCCATAACGTTCAGGATAAGGGTAAAGTTGCTGTGCGGGATCGATTTTAGCGGCTTTGTACAGGGAATTGATGAATTCGGGGGAGTCGTTTTCATAGTAATTCTCGGGATCGATATCCGGTTTTTCTATCTGGAAAAGTTCTTGCCAGACGAGGCTGAAAAACCGATGGCTGGATGGAACTGAAAAAGGTATTTGAAACGAGGGAAATATCCAGTTGAGCTTCTCCTTGTCAGCCGATAGATAATAAGCCAGCGTATTGCGGATCTTTTCGTGGCTATCAGGAGAAAAACGGAAAAAGTCCGGAAGCATCCATGTCTGGATGAGTTGCCGGGTTTGTTCCTCTCTGGAGAAATCCAGTTTGTTTATTTCGGCCGCTTCTTCATCCGTCAGACTTAACAATTCATCGAATATATCGCCCAGAAATTCCCAGTAAACAGGATTTCTCGTTTCTTTTTCTTTTTTGGAAAAAAAACCGAACATTTTTCCGAATCTTCCAGTTATTAATCGTCAGTCAATTGTTTTCAACAGTTTTTTCATCAGGATTTTACTGTTTTTATTTCAGAATCGGGTAGTTGGCGAGCAGGTTGCCGAGTTTGTCGAACAGAAAACGCGCCCGTTTTGTCTTGACCGGCGTGGTCGTTCCCGCAAAAAAGCCGATACCGATTTCCTTGTCGAAGCTCAGCGTCAGCCGGTCGACGAACAGGCCGTTTGCCTGCAATTCCCCGAACTGCTTCAGTGCCCGTTCGTTCCCACGGTTCATGTCGTACCAGTCGAGCCATTTTGTTGCATCGGACATCAGGCCGCGGATGTTGTTCGGACGTACGCCAGTCAGTGCCCAGCGCTCGATTTCATCCAGTGACCTGTCCGGAGTGTACCATTCGAGAAGATCGGTCTTGACGGTGCCGATACGTTCCGGGTTGGCATAATAGGATGTATCCGACCAGTCGGGACGTTCTGCCATCTTGTAGAGCGAATTGATGAATTCCGGGCTGGTGTCTTCCTCGTAATCGTCCGGATCGATCGGATCGGGAAAGTCGGAGAGAAAAAATTCCTGCCAGATGACGGTGTAGAGCTGTCTGGACGAAGCGACATTGATCGGGATCTGGAAGGCGTTGACGATACTGTCCAGTTCCTTGTCAGGCTGGTGCAGGTACCATGCAAGCGTATCGCGGATGCGCTGCTTGCTTTCTTCCGTGAACAGGAAAAAGTCCGGCATGATCCATGGCTGGAGAAAATAGCGAAGGGCGACATTGCTGGTGAGATCACGCTGGGCAAAGTCGATGATTTCCTCATCGGTAGGGAGAATCAGTTCACCCAGAATGTCGCCCATGAAACCCCAATAGTATTTTTTCTTCGTTTCTTTCTTCATCAGGTTGCTGCGATAGGCCTTGAAGAAGCTGGAAATCGTCATTTTTCCCATAGTGGATCGTCCTGTTTTTATTGTGTTGGTCTTATTTTATCCATTTTAACCGTAATGCCGTTTGACCGTAACCGGATGAGCTTCGCGTTCGGGCCTGAATCCGGTTTTTTCAGGAAAAATGCAATCGGCAAACGACAGGAACATCGGTGTAATGATGTGGCAATACAAGAGGCGCATGACGCGGCAACACGTGCATTACGGTCGTCAGCCTTGCCAACAGCGTGTTTTCAGGGAACGCAAATGGAACGGTTCGTATTGTTTTTTCCCTGAACGAGCTGCATTGTCCCATACCACTATTGGAGCCGGAAGCGAAAGGCAGCGGGCTCACAATACAAATTGTCCCTGTCAGGCGGAGCGAAAAAACAGGGCGCAGGCTCTCTTTCACGTGCGATTTATCTGGGCTTGCACAAAACGTTCACCTCGTGGATGAACCAGACGATATCAGGGAATCCGGATAGTGCCTGACATGAGCCATCTGTCTTTCACATTATTCCCGGACAGGATGGCGGATGCAATATAACGCCGCACACTGTAAAAGCAGCATGTTTTACTTGCCTGTCGAATTTTTTTCTTGAGAAAAATGAAATAAATGAGTGTTTAACATTTAAATATATTGTTGTTTTGCAAAGCAATATTATATATTTATGAAATTATGAAATGAATATTTGTAAATGTTTATTTAAAGAAATATTGTAAAGAAAAGATGGAAAACATGTCTTTTGTTTTCCGGTGTTTTTTACATGTACCGTTCATCATTTTTTGGATGGATTCCGTTTGGCAGGCGGTTTACCGGGGCACGGCTTTTCTGCGACAGGAGATGCATGAAATGAGCTGCTTGTTCTTTGTAAAAAACGGTGAAGGAAATGGTGCGATTTCGATCAGGTCATTTGCGAAAGACTGATCAAAGGGTGGAATTAAATAAAACTGGAAGAGAAAGATGATGAACAGGTTATACAGGACGGTATTCAACAGGAGTCTTGGGGTATGGCAGACGGCCTCGGAACTGGTGAAGTGCCGGGGAACGGGTGGAAGCACGATGGCAATACGGGGTGTGATGGTATCAGGAGTGTTGCTGGGGAGTGTGGCGATAGTCGTGCCGCAGGTACAGGCACAGACCGTCATCGATGGTGGTACGACGGTGACGGTGCCGGGTGATTATCCCAGTCCCTGGAATGCGGGCACTTCCC
>JAHYZB010000048.1:10389-71128 GCA_019424645.1 Oxalobacter formigenes | reverse complement strand
GGCGGTTCTTTCCTGTTTATTGGCCATGTAATAGCTGGTTCAATCTGGGCAATTTTTCATATTCTGATCATTTTCTTGCAGGCTTTCATTTTCATGATGCTGACTCTTGTTTATCTGGGTCTTGCACACGAAGGCCATTAATAAGTTTTTTTTACCCTTTGTTTTAACTACTTTTATTTTAATAATCTGGAAGGAAATATTATGACTAATACCGGCATGATGGTTTTTACCTGTGGTTTTATGATTGCTTTAGTAGCTATCGCTGCTGCCATCGGCATCTCGTTTATGGCAGGTAAATACCTTGATGCGGCTGCGCGTCAACCTGAACTGACCAACCCACTGCGTACCAACGTTCTGATTCTGGCTGGTCTGGTCGATGCTGTTTACCTGATCGCTGTTGCTATTTCCGTCATGTTCGCATTCGTTAACCCATTTGCTGGTTAATCATGAACGACGGTTCGGATGGCGACATCTCGAACTTATTTAATTGGCGAAAGCTATTAAAAAGGAATACACCGTGAATTTAAATGCGACTTTATTCGCGCAATTCGTGGTCTTTATTGTTCTTGCCATATTCACGGCAAAAGTAGTATGGCCACCTTTGGTAAAAGTACTGGATGAACGCGCGAAAAGAATTCAGGAAGGTTTGACTGCAGCTGACCGCAGCAAACAGGAAATGATTGCCGTACAAAAGCACGTTCAGACCGAACTTGCCAAAGCAAGAGAAGAAGGTCAAAAACGTGTTCTGGAAGCTGAAACACGGGCACAGAAAATTGCGGATGACATCAAAACCGATGCTGAGAGCGAGGCTGCCGAAATTCTGGCGCAAGCCAGAGCTCAGGCCGATCTGCAGATCAAACAGGCAAGAGAACAACTTCGCGCAGAAGTTGCGGCACTGGCTGTCAAGGGAGCAGAGCAGATTCTCAAAAAGGAAATCGATGCTCAGGCTCACGCTGATCTGTTAAACAAAATTTCTGCTGAACTTTAATTATGGAAATAGCTACTGTAGCGCGCCCATATGCTGAAGCACTTTTTCAGATAGCGCAAAAGCAGGATTTGACACAGTGGTCTCAGCTGATTGAAGCATTGTCTAAAATCGGATCGCATCCTCAAGTTCTTGAGGTTGCGAACAATCCGAATTTGAGAAAGGATCAGATAGCTGAAATCCTTTACTCGATCTTTCGATGTGAAAACGATGAAACGGTAAAAAATTTCATCAAGGTTCTCGTTGATAATGACCGTGTTTCTTTACTCCCTGAAATTGCAATTCAGTTTGAAGAACTGAAAAATGCAGCTCAGGGAGCGGCAATTGCAAAAATAGCCACAGCTTTTCCGTTAACCGAAAACCAAGTCGATGATCTCGTCAGTAAATTGGAAAAGCGGTTTGGACGCAAGCTTATTCCTACGGTTGAGGTCGATGAATCCCTCATCGGCGGCATATGTGCTACTGTCGGCGATGAAGTTCTTGACCTGTCTGTACGTGGAAAGCTGCAAAAAATGCAGGAAACCCTTGTTTCGTAATCAAGCTGCTTGAGCGGCGCGAACCGATAGAACAATATTAGGAGTTAGCATGTTACTAAACCCGTCCGAAATCAGTGATCTGATTAAAAATCGGATAGAGAATCTGGGTGATTCCGCCGAGATTCGCAATCAGGGTACCGTTATTTCCGTCTCTGACGGTATCTGCCGTATTCATGGCCTCTCTGACGTTATGCAGGGGGAAATGCTTGAATTCCCTGGAAATACTTTTGGCCTGGCATTGAACCTGGAACGCGATTCCGTCGGTGCCGTGGTTCTGGGTGCATACGAACATATTTCAGAAGGTGATATCGTTAAATGTACGGGGCGTATTCTGGAAGTCCCAACCGGTCCTGAACTGATCGGTCGTGTCGTTGACTCTCTGGGTTCCCCAATTGACGGAAAAGGCCCGATCAACGCCAAGATAACCAGCCCGATCGAAAAGATTGCTCCAGGCGTTATCGCCCGTCAATCTGTTTCCCAGCCGATGCAAACCGGTTTGAAGTCTATTGACTCCATGGTGCCAATCGGACGCGGACAACGTGAACTGATCATTGGTGACCGCCAGACAGGTAAAACGGCCGTAGCGATTGATGCCATCATCAATCAAAAAGGCCAGGACATGATCTGTATTTATGTCGCTGTCGGCCAAAAAGCTTCCTCGATCAAAAATACCGTTCGTGCCCTGGAAGAAAACGGCGCAATGGATTACACCATTGTCGTAGCTGCTACCGCTTCCGAATCTGCTGCAATGCAATACATTGCACCATATGCCGGCTGTGCAATGGGTGAATATTTCCGTGATCGTGGTCAGGATGCCCTGATCGTTTATGATGATCTCTCCAAACAGGCCGTCGCCTACCGCCAGGTTTCCCTGCTGTTGCGCCGTCCACCTGGACGTGAAGCATTCCCTGGTGACGTTTTCTATTTGCACTCCCGCCTGCTCGAACGTGCGGCTCGTGTCAATGAACACTATGTCGAACAGTTCACCAATGGCGAAGTCAAGGGTAAAACCGGTTCACTGACCGCTCTGCCAATTATTGAAACGCAGGCAGGTGACGTTTCCGCATTCGTTCCGACCAACGTTATTTCCATTACCGACGGTCAGATCTTTTTGGAAACCAGCCTGTTCAACGCAGGTATCCGTCCTGCCATTAACGCTGGTATTTCCGTTTCCCGCGTAGGTGGTGCTGCCCAGACCAAAGTCATCAAGAGTCTTTCCGGCGGCAACCGTACCGATCTGGCACAGTATCGTGAACTGGCTGCGTTTGCACAGTTTGCATCTGACCTGGATGAAGCAACCAGACGTCAGCTCGACCGTGGCGCCCGTGTTACCGAATTGCTGAAACAGAATCAGTATTCTCCATTGCCTATCTCTTTAATGTCTGTTTCCCTGTTTGCCGTTAACAGTGGTTTCCTGGATGACATCGAAGTCAAGGATGTCCTGCCATTCGAAGCCGAGCTGCACGCTTACATGAAAGACAATCATTCTGATCTTCTGAGAAGAATTGATGAAAACAAGAAGCTGGACAAGGATGATGAATCGACAATGGCGGCAGCAATTACCGATTTCAAACAAATCCGGTCTCAGGAAGCTGCCTGATCAACGATTTAACTGAAGCGACAAGGAGTAAAGCCTCATGGCATCAGGCAAGGAGATACGCGGCCAAATCAGCAGCGTAGAAAATACGAGGAAAATTACCAAGGCTATGGAAATGGTGGCCGCATCCAAAATGCGCAAAGCGCAGGAAAGGATGCGTTCCAGCCGTCCATATAGTGAGATTGTTCGCAATATTGCGGCTCACATGGCAGAAGCAAATCCCGATTACGTTCATCCATTTACCGTTGAACGTGCGCAATCCAAAAGAATCGGTCTTGTTATCGTGACGACCGACAAAGGTTTGTGTGGTGGTTTGAATACGAACGTATTGAGAATCGTCACCAACAAAATGCGCGATGAAGAAGCCAGGGGCAACAGTATCACAACAGTTGCTGTCGGTACAAAAGGCCTCGGATTTTTAAACCGGATTGGCGCAAAGGTCTTATCCTCTGTCGTTCAGCTCGGGGACGCACCTCGTCTGGAACAGCTGATCGGGCCTTTTAAAGTTTTGCTGGATGAATACAACGCGGAAAATCTGGATGCTATCTATCTGTGTTACAACAAATTCGTCAATACGATGAAGCAGGAACCGGTGATAGAGCAGCTGCTTCCATTACCTAAAGAAACTCTCACCGTGGATACCAAAAGCCATAGTTGGGAATATATTTACGAACCGGATGCACCTTCTGTTATCGATACTTTGTTGCAGCGTTATATTGAAGCAGTGCTTTATCAGTCCGTTGCTGAAAATATCGCGTCAGAACAGTCTGCACGGATGGTCGCCATGAAAGCTGCAAGTGATAATGCGGGTAATGTCATTTCAGAACTGAAACTGATTTATAACAAGACCCGTCAGGCTGCGATTACGACTGAATTGTCTGAAATTGTGGCAGGTGCAGCTGCGGTTTAATCCGTAGTTGATTCGACAGATTTGCATTAAACGAATAATTTATATTGAGGGAACGAAAAATGGCGGAAGGCAAAATCGTTCAGTGTATCGGCGCTGTGGTTGACGTGGAGTTTCCACGTGAAAATATGCCAAAGGTGTACGATGCTTTGAAAATGGAAGGTTCCGATCTTACTCTGGAAGTCCAGCAGCAGCTTGGTGACGGCGTTGTTCGTACCATTGCGCTGGGTTCTTCTGATGGTTTGCGTCGGGGCATGGTAATTCAGAATACAGGTAACCCGATCATGGTTCCAATCGGCGAAGCAACGCTTGGTCGTATTATGAACGTCCTGGGCGAACCGATTGATGAAGCAGGTCCTGTTCAGACAGAAAAACGTGCCTCCATCCACCGTAAAGCACCAGCCTACGACGAACTGTCTCCTTCCCAGGAACTTCTCGAAACAGGCATCAAGGTTATTGACCTGATTTGCCCGTTCGCCAAAGGCGGTAAGGTTGGTCTGTTCGGCGGTGCAGGTGTGGGTAAAACCGTTAACATGATGGAATTGATCAACAACATTGCAAAACAGCATTCCGGCTTGTCCGTGTTTGCCGGTGTTGGTGAACGTACCCGTGAAGGTAACGACTTCTACCATGAAATGAAAGAGTCCAACGTTCTGGATAAAGTTGCCATGGTTTACGGCCAGATGAACGAACCTCCGGGTAATCGTCTGCGTGTTGCGTTGACCGGTTTGACTATTGCGGAAAGTTTCCGTGACGAAGGCCGTGACGTGCTGTTCTTCGTTGATAACATCTACCGTTTCACACTGGCAGGTACCGAAGTATCCGCTCTGCTGGGTCGTATGCCTTCAGCTGTGGGTTATCAGCCGACACTGGCTGAAGAAATGGGTAAATTGCAGGAACGTATTACGTCAACAACCACTGGTTCCATTACGTCCATTCAGGCCGTTTACGTTCCAGCCGATGACTTGACTGATCCATCACCTGCAACGACCTTCGCCCACTTGGACTCGACCGTCGTTCTTTCCCGTGACATCGCTTCTCTGGGTATTTATCCGGCTGTAGATCCACTGGATTCGACATCCCGTCAGCTTGACCCGCACATTGTTGGTGAAGAACACTACAAGACTGCCCGTCAGGTTCAGGGTATTCTGCAGCGTTATAAAGAATTGCGTGACATTATCGCTATTCTGGGTATGGACGAACTGGCTCCTGAAGACAAGCTGGTTGTTGCCCGTGCACGTAAGATGCAGCGTTTCCTGTCGCAGCCTTTCACCGTTGCTGAAGTGTTCACCGGTTCTCCAGGTAAATACGTTCCACTGAAAGATACGATCAAGGGCTTCAAGATGATTGCCGACGGCGAACTGGATCACCTGCCAGAACAGGCGTTCTACATGGTCGGTGCCATCGAAGAAGCAATCGCAAAAGCTGAAAGAATGTAATCGGTTGTGATTGGGTTATCTGTGTGAGAGTACCCTGTACACTCTCACACAGAAACAAAATCGATAAGCAACTGAACGATCATAAAGGTTTCAAACATGGCAAACACCATACATGTTGACGTAGTCTCTGCAGAAGAATTGATTTTTTCTGGGGAAGCCGAATTCGTCGTGTTGCCGGGTGAACTGGGCGAGCTGGGTATCCTTCCACGCCATGCTCCCCTGATTACTCGTATCAAGCCTGGTGCTGTGCGCATTAAAATAAGCGGCAAGGAAGAAGAAGAATACGTCTTTGTCGCTGGTGGTGTTCTTGAAGTTCAACCGCATGCCGTCACCGTTTTGGCTGATACGGCAATCCGTGCAAAAGATCTTGATGAAGCCAAGGCTAGCGAAGCGAAGAAATTGGCTGAAGACGCTATTCTGAATCGTGAATCCCAGATCGACTATGCCAAAGCTCAAGCAGAAATTGCAATGGCAGTCGCGCAGTTGGCCATGATTAAAAGATTGCGGCGCAAGCATTAATGATTTCGGTCATCTAAATAAAAAAGGCAGCGAAAGCTGCCTTTTTTATTTGTTCAGGACACTTTTCAATGGGAACGGATCAGCGTTCCGAAAGGCTGTTCTGTCAGGATTTCGAGAAGAAGGGAATGCTCAATCCTGCCATCGATGATATGAACGGAATTGACGCCTGATTTCGCCGCTTCAAGCGCCGAACCGATTTTCGGCAACATGCCACCCGAGATGGTTCCATCAGCGAACAGATGGTCGATTTCGACCGCGGTCAGGTCTGTCAGAAGATTGTCCTGCTTGTCCATGACACCGGGAATATTGGTCATCATGATCAGTTTTTCCGCTTGCAAGATCTTGGCGATTTCACCGGCGACAACGTCTGCATTGATATTGAAAGCCTGTCCATCGTCAGAAAAGCCGATCGGCGAAATGACTGGAATGAACGCGTCATCCTGCAGCGCCTTGACCACAGCCGGATTGATGGAAGTGATTTCGCCGACAAAACCCAGATCGATGAATTCTCCGGGTTTTTCCCGGTCCGGCATTTGCAGTTTTCTGGCGTGAATAAGACCGCCATCCTTGCCTGTCAGGCCCACGGCCTGTCCACCATACTGGTTAATCAGCATGACGATATCCTGCTGGACTTCGCCGCCAAGAACCCATTCCACCACTTCCATGGTTTCTTCATCGGTAATTCTCATCCCCTGTATGAAAGTACCGCTCTTGCCGACTTTTCGCAGCGCATTATCGATCTGGGGACCGCCTCCATGGACGACAACGGGATTCATGCCGACCAGCTTGAGCAGGACAACGTCCCGGGCAAAGCCGTGTTTGAGCTTTTCTTCCGTCATGGCATTGCCACCGTATTTGATCACGATGGTTTTACCGTGGAATTTTTGAATATAAGGCAGCGCTTCGGCTAATATTTCTGCCTTGATTTTGGGTTCAAGATCACTCATTTGAATTCCTCACAGCCTCTTGAAGAAGGCATGAAAAAATGGATTGGCGAAAGGGGGATAAAGGAGAATTTTACCGTTTAAAATTCAAAAATGATCAATTGTCGGTATCTGGCTGCCCGAAAACGTCTTTATACGTGGGATAAAAAGAACAATATGCCAGAATACTCAGGACGACGGACAAGATCATCATGACAAACATCGCCAGATTCTGGAATCCCATCAGGATCAGAACACTTCCGAGAATGACCGGCGTAAACATTCCGAGCACCAGCCAGCAGAAAATGTAAACAAGAAACGCTTTTAAGGAACGGAGAACGGCAAAAAAACTGAAAAAGATGGCTTTTCCGATACTCATCTTTTGCCAGCCGATCAAAGGGGTTGCAAACCAGATTGCCATGGTAAAGGGGATATAAAGCGCAATGACCAGAACCAGTGTCAGCATTAATTTTGTCTGCTGCGATGAAGTCAGTTCCTGCTGGGTCTGTTGGGAAAGCGTACCCAGCAGAAGACCCCCGTCAATCCATATGGCAATGACGGCTAACAATAATATATACAATAGATAAAAACTGCCCAGCAGCAGCAGTCGGTTCACTGTCTGCCGATTGAAGATATTAAAAAGATCCCGGAATGAAACGTATGTGTCCGAATCGATTTTGTAACAGGCTTGCATGAACAGAAATGAAAACAGCGGTATCACTACGATCGGGAGAATCTGGCCGATGAAAGGAATGACACCGAGGATCATCAGACCGATCATATAGCCAAAAAAGAGGTTGGTCAGTAAAAACGGTCTTTGACGGAAAATACCGTAACCGTTCACGATCCATGTGAAGCCTGTTTTAGCTGTAATCGAATTCATGCAATCAGTTCAGGGGCAGGTTTATTGACCCGTAATCTCAAAATACGTTCAAAATGACGGGGATCATGAGGCGTCAGCATTTCAGCCTCACGAGGCAAATAGTAGTCGTACAGTCGGGATAACCAGAACCGCAAGGCTGCGCCCCTCAATATTGCTTTCCATCCAGCGCATTCGTCAAGTGTGAAAGGGCGCACGGCATGATAGGCATCAAGAAATGCCCTGACGCGAGTGTCATCGAACTCACCCGTTTCAAGATCGATGCACCAGTCGTTGATGGCAACAGCCACGTCGAACAACCAGATATCACAACCGGCAAAATAAAAATCAAAAAAACCGGACAGCTTGTCGCCGTTGAACATGACATTATTGCGGAACAGGTCGGCATGAATCGGTCCCCGAAACAATTTCCAGTAAAGATCCGAATCGGCAAATTCTTCCTGAAAACGCATTTCATTTTGAAGAAAAAGGGACGCTTCAACAGGAAGATAATCCTGAACCAGTGGAGCGGTTTTTCTCCACCAGTCGATGCCTCGCAAATTGGGTTGCTCCAGAGGATAATTCCGTCCGGCCAAATGCATTTTCGCCATCATGTCACCGACTTCTGCGCAATGAACCGGTTTAGGTTCCGGCTGCCAGTCGCCTTCCAGTTTGGTGACCAGAGATGCCGGTTTACCGCATAGTAAGTGCAGAATCCGTCCATCCCTGTCGGGGACAGGCGCTGCCACCTTGATCCCTTTTAGTGCCAGATGCTGCATGAGATTCAGATAAAACGGAAGTTCTTCTGCAGTCAACTTTTCAAAGAGAGTAAGTACATACTCACCTTTATCGGTCCTGACAAAAAAATTACTGTTTTCAATGCCGGAACTGATCCCTTTGATACTGTGAACCTGCCCCAGGGAAAAGGATGAAATCCAGGGAGTCAGATCCTGCAAACTGACCGATGTAAAAACTGCCATGAGATGTAATCGTGATTAACTTGATTCGAGGTCAAATACCGCTTCACTTCATCGAAGGAGGCGGCAATGCCGGTGCATTCAGTGATTCCTGCGCCTGTTCCTTGTTTTCATCCTGTTTCTTTTCACCGACATCGAATTCGTGGACGCGGAAAAGAGCCGGCCTGACTTCATTGCTCATGAAAGAACCTGGAACACCATTCGGGCCGTTCGGATAAAGGTAATAGGTGCTTGGACCGCTTTTCACCTTGATTTCCTCAACCATGCCACCCTGACGTTTTTCGGTAATTTCGCCTGTCGTATCCGGTTTGCGAATGGTAATGGCCGGCTGATCGACTTCGTCGATTATTTCAAGATCGGAAGCCGGAGCCCTCTGCTGAACTTCCTGTCCCACAGCCACAGACGTTACCGCAAGCGCGACCAACGCTATGGTTTTTCTGAAGTGAAAAAGAACTGACATGGTTGTGGCACCTTAAAGTAAATGAATGCTGCTATTGTAACAAAGGGATGAGTTTTACAGGTAAAGCATTTTCTGTCTTTCTTCGTCGGAAGGACCGATAGCGCGTTTTTCATAAAACGTGAAAATGGCTCCTATAACCTTGTCAACGTCATCGATAACCTGCATCAGGTCGAGATCTTCCTTGTGGATCATTTCTTCGGCAAGCATGGTGTCGGCAAGCCATTTCATGAAGCCTTCCCAGAATTTGCTGCCGACGAGTATCACCGGAATACGGCGGGATTTCCCGGTCTGGATCAGGGTAAGCACCTCGCTCATTTCGTCCAGCGTTCCGAAACCACCCGGGAAAAGGACAAATGCATCGGCATATTTGGCAAACGCAACTTTTCTTGCAAAGAAGTGTCTGTAGTTCAAAGAAACATTTTGCCAGCGATTGGGCGCCTGTTCCTGTGGCAATTCGATATTCAGTCCAACCGATAGCGATTTTCCTTCATAAGCGCCCCGATTGGCCGCAGCCATAATGCCGGGACCACCTCCTGATATGACCGCAAAACCGGCGTCGGACAGTCGCCTCGCCAATTCCATACATTTAATGTAGTAAGGATTGTCGGGATGGAGCCGGGCGGACCCGAAAATCGTTACGGCAGGATTTATTTCAGAGAGTCTCTCTGTCGATTCGATAAACTCTGACATAATGGAGAACATGCTCCACGATTCTCGTGCCTTCAAAATCGTTGCATAATTGACGTCAGTTATTTCGTGCAGCTTTTGCGCGCTTTTTGAGTTTTCTTCCATATGAACAAACTTTTGTTATTAGTTGACGGTTCCAGTTATCTTTACCGCGCCTATCATGCATTGCCAGACCTTCGCAACTCTGCAGGGGAACCTACAGGAGCCATTTACGGTTTTCTGAACATGCTTCGCCGGTTGCAGAAAGATTATCCCACAGCATACAGTGCCTGTATATTTGACGCAAAGGGTAAAACATTCCGCAATGATCTCTATCAGGAATACAAGGCGAACAGGGCAGCCATGCCTGACGATCTGGTGGAACAGACAGGCCATATTCTCGAGCTCGTCGATATGCTGGGCTGGCCAATTTTGCAGGTGGAAGGCGTTGAAGCGGATGATGTTATCGGCACACTGACAGTCAAGGCGCATGAAGACGGCTTCGATACGATCGTTTCAACCGGCGACAAGGATATGTCCCAGCTGGTCGATGACAAGGTCACGCTCGTCAACACCATGAATAATGAAGTGCTGGACAGGGAAGGTGTCATCAAGAAGTTCGGCGTACCTCCTGAACGAATTGTCGATTATCTTTCCCTGATCGGCGATACATCCGACAATGTGCCGGGTGTTGCCAAGGTTGGGCCTAAAACGGCCGTCAAATGGCTGACTCAATACCAGTCCCTCGACGGCGTCATCGAAAACGCACAAAACATTACCGGAGCCGTCGGTGA
Organism: Oxalobacter formigenes; assembly: GCA_019424645.1. Classification (GTDB taxonomy): domain Bacteria; phylum Pseudomonadota; class Gammaproteobacteria; order Burkholderiales; family Burkholderiaceae_D; genus Oxalobacter; species Oxalobacter formigenes_D. The sequence continues at coordinate 60,466 of JAHYZB010000048.1, read as the reverse complement.
AAATCTGAGACAGTCGCTGGACTGGCTTCCGCAGGCGCACGAACTGGTCAGAATCCGGACGAATTGCGAACTGCCGGAAAAATTCGTCTCCATCGACACTTCGCTGGTCAAAAAACCGGAAAATACCGACGGCCTGAAAAAAGCTTTCGAGCGTTTCGGTTTCAAAAGCTGGGCAAAAGAGCTGAATGTGACACGTGATGAAACACCAAAAGCGGCAGGACAGATTGCATTGTTTGATGAGCCGGAAGAAAAAAAATCAGGATTCATCAGTGACAAGGAATATGAAACCGTCCTGACTGAAACCCAACTTGAAAAGTGGCTTGAAAAAATCGACAAGGCTGATCTGACGGCTATCGATACGGAAACGACATCACTCGATGTCATGGTCGCAAAACTCGTCGGAATTTCCCTCTCCGTCGAACCCGGTCAAGCCGCTTATATTCCTCTCGCCCATCACAGCATGGAACAAAGCGGGCAGCTGCCACTCCAATTCGTCCTCGACAAGATGAAACCCTGGCTGGAAAACCCGAAAAAACCAAAAGTCGGCCAGAATCTCAAGTATGACAGCCATGTGCTTGCCAATTATGGTATCCGGCTGCAAGGCATTGTTCACGATACCCTGCTGGAATCCTACGTTCTCGAATCGCACAGGCGACATGACATGGACAGTCTGTCGGAAAGGTTTCTGGATTACAAACCGGTCAGCTACACCGATATCTGCGGCAAGGGTGCTTCGCAAATCGGATTTGATGAAATCGCTATCGATGTCGCAACCAATTACGCCGCAGAGAATGCCGACGTTACCTTGCAGCTTCATCAATCCATGTGGCCCCGCCTGAAAGAAAACGACGGCCTTCGCTTTATCTATGAAAAGATCGAAATCCCGACGTCCATAGTCCTTCAGAAAATGGAACGCAATGGCGTATTGATCGATGTCGGCAAACTGGACAAGCAATCGCAGGAACTGGGCCTTAAAATGGACAGTCTGCAGGAAAATGCCTATGAAGCGGCAGGACAGCCTTTCAATCTCAATTCGCCGAAACAATTGGGTGAACTGCTTTTTGACAAGCTCAAACTGCCGATGATCAAGAAAACACCTTCAGGCGCTCCATCGACAAGTGAAGAAGTGCTGGAAAAACTGGCTGAAGATTTCCCGCTCCCGAAAATCATTCTGAATTACCGCGGGATGTCGAAACTGAAAACGACTTATACCGATAAATTGCCGAGAATGGTCAATCCGGAAACCGGACGCGTTCATACGAATTACGCACAGGCGGTAGCTGTCACCGGACGGCTGGCATCGAACGACCCTAATCTGCAAAACATTCCGATCCGTTCGGAAGAGGGCAGGCGAATCCGTGAAGCATTTATCGCTTCACCCGGAAACAAAATCATTTCCGCCGATTATTCGCAAATTGAACTCAGGATCATGGCGCATCTTTCCGACGATGCCAGCTTATTGAAAGCTTTCCATGACGGTCAGGACGTCCATCGTGCAACGGCCTCCGAAATATTCGACATCACTCCGCCGGAAGTCACATCCGATCAGAGACGTTATGCCAAGGTCATCAATTTCGGTCTCATTTATGGCATGAGCGCTTTTGGGGTCGCCTCCAATCTCGGTATTTCCCGCTCGGACGCCAAAAACTATATCGACCGTTACTTTGAGCGCTATCCCGGTGTCGCCCGTTATATGGACGATACCCGCCAGCTGGCCCGTGAGCAGGGTTACGTCGAAACGGTTTTCGGAAGAAGGCTGTGGCTGCCGGAAATCAATTCGCCAAACGGCCCCCGCCGTCAGGCTGCGGAAAGAGCGGCCATTAATGCGCCGATGCAGGGAACGGCTGCCGACATTATCAAATTGTCGATGATCGCTGTTCAGGACTGGCTGGAATCCGAAAAACTGGATTCAAAACTGATCATGCAGGTTCATGATGAACTGGTTCTGGATGTGCCGGAAAAAGAACTGGCGCTAGTCCGTGAAAAACTGCCCGAACTGATGGCACAGGTCGCTACACTGAAAGTCCCGTTGATTGCCGAAGTTGGCGTTGGGGACAACTGGGATCAGGCCCATTAGAAATATCAGGCTTTTTCGGGCTGACTTTTTTTTGACAACTTTTTGCGTGCCGCGTTATACGTGGCCGCAGTTGTGGCCATGCGATGACGCACGTCGAAAAACGTCGTGGTGACCCCACTGGCAATAATGATGGCAATTCCAAGCCATCCCAGCCAGCTCAAGGTATCGTTCCATATCAGCAATCCCCATATACAGGAAAAAACAATGCCCGAATATTGGAGATTGGCTGTGACAAGCGTATTCCCCAGATGGTACGCCCGCGTCATGGCCATCTGGCCGAGTGCAGCAGACACGCCGATGAAAACGAGATAAAAAACGCTCAAAAGTGAATGCCCGTGAAAAGGAATGCCATCGCCTCCAGGCATATGAGCCGCGACAACAGCCATAATCGCACCACCCACGGTACCAATAACGCAGAAGTAAAACACAACCCTATATTCCGGCTCGCCCAGATTGCCCAGATGCTTTACCTGCAAATACGCCAGTGCCGCCAGAATGCCTGAAATAAAAGCGATCAGGGCACCCAGCCACTGGTCTTCTGCCAGAGTCGGCTGCAAGAGAATAAATATGCCAATAAAACTGGCAACGATTGCGCAGGCCAGTCGCCATTCAAACTGGAGCCGGCCATGGAACAGACCTATTCCAAAGAGGATTGCAGCGATCCAGATCGGCGACATGTAATTTAAGGTAATCGACGTCGCCAGTGGCAATTGCGACATGGAAAAAAACCACAAGCCGAACGCGGTTGCACCCACCGTTCCCCGCCAGAGATGCTGAAGCGGATATTTCGTTTTAAACGAACCACCTTTAACCAGCACCATGCAAAAAAGAAAAATAGCTCCGATCATGCTGCGGTACATGACGATTTCAGGAGTGGAATAGGTATCGGAGACAAGCTTGACGCACACTGCCATCAGCGAAAATACAAAAGCAGCAACGAGCATCCAGAGAGACTGCATGAAAAAACCTGAAAAGAATAAAAAACAAAAAGTCAGAAACTGTGATCTTATACCGATTTGGTTCTTTGACAAGTTTTACTTTCCAAATCAAGGTGGGAAAGGCTGGCAGTCAAAGCCGGATCGTATAGCAGCAGAAATTCATTTCTCTGCTTTAAAACACAGAAAACCGCAGTCTGAAAACGCTTGAAGGGTATAATAACGGCTTAATTAAACTGTATTTTTTCTCTCTTAATTATGACGACAGAAAATCAGGACCGAAAAGACGAAATGTCTTTTGAAGATGCCATTGCCGAACTCGGATCGCTGGTGTCCAGACTCGAAGCGGGCGAATTGCCTCTCGAAGAATCGATTGCCGCCTACAAAAAGGGAGTTGAACTCGTTCAGTTGTGTACATCCCGACTCGAGAAGGTGGAAAACCAGATCAAGATCCTTGACAAGGAATTGCTGAAGCCTTTCTCTTCCGACAAAAGTGATATCGAATAATGACCGTACCCGCCAGTTTTGACGATTGGATGCGTAACGTCCAGTCAACGATGGAAGAAACGCTTTCCAGTCTGTTACCGAAAGGAAAACTTTTTTCTTCTTCACTGCATGAATCCATGCGATATGCTGTACTGGATGGTGGAAAACGTATTCGCCCATTACTGGTTTTTGCCACAGGCAATCTTTTCGACGCTGAAATGTCTACTCTTGCCCGTGCAGCTGCAGCTGTTGAAATGATTCATGCCTATTCGCTTGTTCACGACGATATGCCCTGTATGGACAATGACGTGTTAAGAAGGGGAAAACCGACCGTTCATGTCGAATTTGGTGAAGCGACGGCTCTGCTGGCAGGGGATGCCTTGCAGGCTCAGGCATTTGTCGTCTTGTCAAACCAGCAATGCGACCCGGTTTTGACCGTTGAAATGATGAGATTGTTATCCCATGCTGCCGGTGCAGAGGGTATGTGTGGGGGTCAGGCAATCGATCTGGCCAGTGTCGGCAAATCCCTGACAGTCAATGAACTCGAAAACATGCATCGCTTGAAAACAGGGGCGCTCTTGACCGCTTCCGTTCTTCTCGGAGCCTGTTGCTCGAAAATTCCGGCAGAACAGGAAAAAAATGCCTTGAATGCTTATGCAAAGGCCATCGGACTGGCTTTTCAGGTTGTCGACGATATTCTGGATGTTACGGCAGATTCTGCCGATCTGGGCAAAACAGCCGGTAAAGACAGCGCTGATAACAAGCCTACCTATGTTTCACTAATGGGACTGGAAGAATCCCGGCAACTGGCTGAAAAATTGCGGAATGACGCTTATGCAGCGCTTTCCATTTTTGATGAAAAAGCGGATTATCTCCGTCAACTGGCCGATCTGGTTGTACGCAGAAAGAAATAATGAAGCTGCTGAATACGATTAACAGTCCTGCTGATCTCAAACGGCTGCCAGCATTGCAATTACCGATTCTGGCTGATGAATTGCGGGATTACATCATTCAATCCGTTTCCAGAACGGGAGGACATTTATCCTCCAATCTGGGGACAGTCGAACTGGCTATCGCTCTCCATTACATTTTCGATACACCAAACGACAGACTGATCTGGGACGTGGGTCATCAGAGTTATGCCCACAAAATCCTGACAGGTCGCAAAGACCAGATGAATACGCTTCGCCAGTTAAACGGTCTTTCGGGATTTCCCAAACGGGATGAAAGCGAATTCGATTCTTTCGGCACAGCCCATTCCTCGACATCCATTTCTGCCGCATTGGGAATGGCACTGGCTGCAAAACTGAAAGGGGAAGATACCTATTCCATCGCCGTTATCGGAGATGGGGCCATTACGGGTGGAATGGCTTTTGAAGCCATGAATAACGTTGGTGTTTATGACGACATCAATATGCTGGTTATCCTGAACGATAACGACATGTCCATTTCCCCACCTGTCGGTGCTTTAAATAGTTACTTCGCACGGTTAATGTCCGGCAAATTCTATGCAGCCGCGAAAAACGTCGGCAAGACGGTTTTACCTGCTCCAATGAGACATATCGCCCGAAAATTCGAGGAACACGCCAAGAGCATGATCGCTCCGACAACCCTGTTCGAGGAATTCGGCTTCAATTACATCGGGCCAATTGACGGCCATGATCTGGAAGCGCTGGTTCCCACCCTACAAAATCTCAAGGAAAGAAAAGGACCCCAGTTCCTGCATATCGTGACAAAAAAAGGTCATGGCTACAAACTGGCCGAGGCCGATCCCATTCTGTATCACGGTCTGGGCAAATTCTGTCCTGAAGAAGGGATCAAACCGGCTGTAGTTACCAAACCCACCTATGCCGATATATTCGGCAACTGGTTATGCGATATGGCCGCCGAAGATGAAAAACTGATCGGCATTACCCCGGCCATGAAAGAAGGCTCGGGAATGGTTCAGTTCGCAAAAGATTATCCTGACCGCTTTTTTGATGTAGGTATCGCTGAACAACATGCCGTTACTTTCGCCGCAGGACTGGCCTGTGAAGGTCTGAAACCTGTCGTGGCCATCTATTCCACTTTCCTGCAAAGGGCATATGACCAGCTGATTCATGATGTCGCCCTGCAAAACCTGGATGTGACATTTGCGCTGGATCGTTCAGGCCTTGTCGGTGCTGACGGTGCAACCCACGCGGGCAATTACGATATGGCCTATCTTCGTTGCATCCCGAATATGGTTGTCATGGCTCCATCCAGTGAAAATGAAGCCCGCCAGATGCTGACGACAGCTTATCTTCATAATGGTCCCGCTGCAGTACGTTATCCCCGTGGTGCCGGAATCGGCGTCCAGCCTGAAAAAGAATTGTCTGCACTCCCGCTTGGCAAGGGGGAAATCCTTCGCAAGGGAAAGAATATCGCTATTCTGGCTTTCGGTACCATGGTCACTCCGGCTCTGTCTGCTGGTGAAGAACTGGATGCAACTGTCGTCAATATGCGTTTCGTCAAGCCGATCGACAGGGAATTGCTTTGCGAAATGGCGAAAACCCATCCCTATCTGGTCACGGTTGAAGAGGGAACCATTCACGGCGGTGCAGGCTCTGCCGTCATGGAAACACTTGCAGAAGAAAAACTGACCCACCCGGTACTACTATTGGGACTGCCAGACAAATTCATCGATCACGGTGATGTGGGACAATTGCTTGCCATGCACAAATTGGATAAACATGGCATCATTGCATCCATTGTCGAACGTTTCGGAAAGATTGACGACTCGGGTAAAGAGTAAATCATCAACCTTTTTGTTTCTTTCCTGTACCGATCGCCGTTTTTTAAGGTTTAATAATGAATTTCCGAGATTCTCACTCTTTTGAATGTAACTGGGATGACTGCTCAAACATTCATACACCCATAACCAGTACATCGGCACCAAAAATGAATGCAGACGACAACTTTTCTATTCCAGACGTACAAAATACGCTGGATACCAGACACATAGCCATACAAAGGGTTGGTGTCAAAGGCGTTCGCCATCCACTTCAAATCCAGACCAAAAACGGCATCCAGTCTTCCGTCGGTACATGGAATATGACTGTGCACCTTCCCGAACAGAAGAAGGGAACGCACATGTCCCGTTTCATGGCCCTGCTTGAAGAATTTACGAGCTCTGATTCAAAACCGCTGAATATCGATATTTTCGGCAAGCTGATCAGCAACATGCTGGAATTGCTTGATGCTGAATCCGGACGTATCGAACTGTCTTTTCCGTTTTTCATTACCAAGACAGCCCCGGTTTCAGGTGTCAAAAGCCTGATGGATTATGAAGTGGGTCTGATCGGTGAAATGAAAAACGGCCAGATTGAAATTTCCCAGAAAGTGCTCGTTCCTGTTACCAGTTTGTGCCCATGTTCCAAGGAAATTTCAGCTTACGGAGCTCACAACCAGCGTTCACACATTACCGTCAACGCCATCATCAAGGACGATTTGCCAGTGGAAGAGCTGATTGCCAAAATCGAGGCTCAGGCTTCGTGTGAATTGTTCGGTCTGTTGAAACGTCCTGATGAAAAATATGTGACTGAATATGCCTACGACAACCCGAAATTCGTTGAAGATCTGGTTCGTGACGTAGCCGGTATGTTGAACGCCGACTCACGTGTACTGGCCTATTCTCTGGAAGCGGAAAACTTTGAATCGATTCACAATCATTCCGCCTACGCCTGTATCGAATTCGACAAACGAAAACAATAAGCTTATTTTTTCCAGAAAATATCGGATTGATCTGCCATTTGGTTGGCAACGCGTGCATAAATAAAAAACAGGTCTGACAGGCGGTTAAGGTACTGGTAAAGAACAGGAGATACATCTTCCTGTTTTCCCAGTGCCACAATGGCACGCTCTGCGCGCCTGCAAACGCTTCTGGCAAGATGACACAAGGCGGCTGCCTTCGTTCCACCGGGCAGGATGAAATCGCGAAGCGGAGGCAAGTCCCTGTTATATTCTTCAGCCAGTTTTTCCAGAACGAGAACTTTTTCTTCTGTCATCAATGATGTTTTCACCACAGCCAGTTCTCCACCGATATTGAACAATTCATTCTGAATGGCCTGAAGTTCCTGCCTCATTTTTTCCGGCAAGCCTTCACTGATGACCAGACCAATCACTGAATTAAGCTCATCTACCTGACCGATGGCATCGATTCTGGCACTGTCCTTCGACACTCGGCTGCCATCGGCAAGACCTGTCGTTCCCTGATCGCCGGAACGGGTAACCACTCTTGATATGCGATTTTTCACTTTGACGAAAACCTTGTAAAAAAGATGAATGAACCGGAGTAAATACAATAAAATAAAAGATTCAAAGAGCCAAGTCCTATTATTTACTATGCCAGAATCAGACATGCAAACCTTGACGATCATTCAACCAGACGACTGGCATCTTCATCTGAGAGATGGGGATGTATTGAAATCAACTGTCCCACAGGCTGCCCGGCAATTTCATCGGGCCATCATCATGCCTAATCTCAAACCACCCGTTACGACAACGGAACAGGCTCTTGAATATCGTAAAAGAATTCTGGATGCATTGCCTTCCGGTAGCGATTTTGAACCTCTCATGACACTTTATTTAACGGACAACACAAGCCCGGAAGATATCAAACGTGCAAAGGAAAGCGGAATCATTCACGGCGTCAAACTGTACCCAGCAGGAGCGACGACCAATTCCGATGCAGGAGTCACCTCACTCGACAACTGCATGGTTACGCTTGAGGAAATGCAGAAACAGGGCATTCCCTTGCTGATGCATGGTGAAGTGACTGACCCATCCATCGATATTTTTGACAGGGAAGCCGTTTTTATCGACAAGGTTCTGATTCCACTCCGCAAAAAACTGCCGGATTTGAAGATCGTATTCGAACATATAACCACCAGGGAGGCCGCACAATACGTCGCAGAGGCCGAAGGATACATCGGAGCTACCGTGACTGCCCATCACCTCCTTTTTAACCGTAACAGCCTCTTTCAGGGCGGTATAAGGCCACATTACTATTGCCTGCCTATCCTGAAGAGGGAAGAAAACAGGCAAGCCCTGTTAAAAGCTGTTTCAACTGAAAACAGACGCTTCTTTATGGGTACGGATTCAGCACCTCATGCACAGGGCGCGAAAGAAAGCGCTTGTGGATGTGCCGGCTGTTATACCGCCTTGCATGCTATCGAACTTTACGTTCAGGCTTTTGATGAAATCGGTGCATTGGAAAAAATCGAATGGTTTACCAGCATCAATGGCCCCAAATTCTATAACCAGAACGTTAACCGGAATAAAATAACACTGGTTAAGAAAGAATGGACAATCCCGCAGGATTTGCCATTTGGTGAGAACAGGGTTATACCCCTTATGGCAGGAGAAACTCTCAACTGGCAATTGAAATAAAAAAAACCGCGCAAAATGCGCGGTTTTTTTATCTTCGGAAATTACCCCACGAATTCTTTCAGTTTTGCCCGATATGCATCCATATCAGCGATTGGTGCGCGTGCCACACCGGAATCCATAGCTGCCTGAGCCACAGCAGGAGCAACAACCCATAACAGACGTGGATCGAACTGGAATGGCAACAGATAATCACGGCCAAAGGTATATTTTTTGCCATACATTGCCACGATTTCATCCGGACATTCCATTTCAGCAAGACTTGCAATGGCACGAACGGCTGCGAGTTCCATTTCACGGTTGATTGTTTTTGCGCGGCAATCCAGAGCTCCTCTGAAAAGATAAGGGAAACACATGGAATTGTTGATCTGGTTCGGATAATCGGAACGTCCCGTCCCCATGATGACATCGTCACGGGTAGCGTGGGCGACTTCCGGCAGAATTTCAGGAATTGGATTGGCCATAGCGAAAATAATAGGATCTTTTGCCATTTTCAATACCATTTCCGGTTTCAAAACATTGCCTGCGGACAATCCAAGGAAAATATCTGCATCAGAAATTACGTCCATCAAGGTACGTGCATCTGTATCCTGAGCATATTTTTCTTTTTCCGGATCCATCAGTTCCTTGCGGCCTTTATAGACCACACCCTTGATGTCGGTAACCCAGATATTTTCGACAGGAAATCCCAAATCGACCAACAGTTCCAGACAACCCAAAGCACCGGCACCGGCACCTGACACAACCATTTTGCAATTCTTGATATCTTTGCCGACGACTTTCAGGGCGTTCAGAACAGCTGCTCCGACGATAACAGCCGTACCATGCTGATCGTCGTGGAAAACAGGGATATTCATTTTTTCACGCAGTTTTCTTTCAATATAGAAGCATTCAGGAGCACGAATGTCTTCCAGATTGATACCACCGAAAGTGGGTTCCAGAGAGGCGATGATATCGCACAGTTTGTCCGGATCCAGTTCGTTGACTTCCAGATCGAAAACGTTGATGTCAGCGAATTTTTTGAACAAGACCCCTTTGCCTTCCATAACTGGCTTGGAAGCTTGTGCACCAATATTACCCAGACCCAGAACGGCCGTTCCGTTTGAAATGACGGCAACCAGATTTCCCTTGGTTGTGTAAATATAGGCATTTTCGGGGTCAGCGTGAATTTCTTCACAGGCGCAGGCTACACCGGGAGTATAGGCGAGTGCCAGTTCATTCTGGTCTCTGACTTCTTTGGTTGGAGTAACACTGATTTTTCCCGGAATTGGGAAACGATGGAAGGCGAGTGCATTTTTTTTAAGCAGCTCTTTTTTTTGATCTTGCGAATTCATTTGTTTTGTCTTCTCAAATTAAAAGGCCATGTTGAACAGGCATCATTCTATCAGATGAACAACTAAAGCTAAAATTGTTCAGGTTGGTGACACTGAAATGCATTTATTTAATAGTTATTCATATATATACATAGGAATAATAGAGTCCCAAATTTATGTGAATAAGTATTATAATTCTTTAAAAATCAATATGTTAAATAAATTAAACTTTCTGGATAAGTGAAGTATATATTTTGTATATCTTTTCTGCCTTTTTTTTATGCAAGGTTGTTCCCAAAAGGCTCACAACTTATCAACAATTTTGTTAACATATTTTATTCTCTTTTTGTTGGTTTTTTGAACATTCAGAAAATTAAAAATTCTTCAATTTGTGATTAAAAGGAAAAACGATCTAAAATACCTTTTTTCCTATTCTCGAATTTCCTTTCATTTTTTAATGTTTCACGTGAAACATTTCAATTTTTCAGCTCAAAACGGCTGGTAAAAAACCTTATGCTTTATTCAGTTCAATTTGATGTCATAGTTGTTGGTGGTGGTCATGCCGGTACGGAAGCCGCTCTGGTTGCTGCAAGAATGGGTATGAAAACATTATTGGTTACCCATAACTTTGAAACCCTTGGTCAATTGTCCTGTAATCCATCTATTGGCGGGATTGGTAAAAGTCATCTTGTTAAAGAAGTGGATGCAATGGGTGGTGTAATGGCCTTGGCAACAGATGAGGCAGGGATTCAATTCAGAATTCTGAATTCTTCCAAAGGTCCTGCAGTCAGGGCTACTCGTGCGCAGATTGATCGGGTTATTTATCGTCAGGCTATTCGTTACCAAATCGAAAACCAGAAAAACCTTCTTTTGTTTCAACAACAAGTCGATGATCTGATTCTGGAAGGCGAAAAAGTTATTGGAGTTAAAACGCAAGGTGGTGTTGAATTCAGAGGAACTTCCGTTGTTCTGACAGCGGGTACATTTATTGATGGGAAGATTTTTATCGGCCTGAATTCATATCCGGGTGGACGAGCTGGCGATGTTCCTGCTCTGGCTTTATCTCATTCTCTGAAAGAACTGAATTTACCTCAGGGGCGATTGAAAACAGGAACTCCGCCGAGAATTGACGGGAATACCATTGATTTTTCAGTGATGAAAAAACAGCTGGGTGATCTTGATCCTGTACCTGTTTTTTCCTTGCGTGGAAATGCTTCAATGCATCCGGAACAACTGCCATGCTGGATAACGCATACTAATACGAAAACGCATGATATTATCCGGGCCGGTCTGGACAAGAGCCCGATGTTTACAGGGGTTATTGAAGGGGTGGGACCGCGTTATTGTCCATCTATTGAAGACAAGATTCATCGTTTCTCGGACAAAAATTCTCATCAGATTTTTCTGGAACCTGAGGGAGTGAAAACGAACGAATATTATCCGAACGGTATTTCAACCAGCCTGTCTTTTGAAACACAGATCGATCTTGTAAGATCCATTCCCGGGCTGGAAGATGCCCATATTTTGAGGCCAGGTTATGCGATCGAATATGATTTCTATGATCCCCGTTGTCTGAAATCGTCACTGGAAACACGCCAAATCAAGGGACTTTTCTTTGCCGGACAGATAAACGGAACAACAGGGTACGAAGAAGCCGCAGCACAAGGTTTGCTGGCCGGAATTAATGCTTCTTTGTATGTCCAGGAGAAAGAACCGTGGGTGCCTAAACGCAGTGAAGCATATATGGGCGTTATGGTTGATGATCTGATCACACAAGGTGTTCAGGAGCCGTATCGCATGTTTACAAGCCGTGCAGAATACAGATTGAGTCTGCGTGAAGATAATGCTGATATGCGCCTGACTGAAATCGGTTATAAGCTGGGTTGTGTACCATTGGAACAGTGGATCGATTTCGAGCAAAAGCGTGAAAAAATTGCCCGTGAAATCGAACGAATGAAATCGACCTGGGTTCATCCTTCCACGTTAAGTTCCCGGGAGGCTGAAAGGGTAATAGGCAAGGATATCGAACGGGAATATTCGCTGGCGGATCTGATGAAACGCCCTGATGTGGATTATGACAAACTGGCGAGCCTGACCTCGATAGAAGGAAAAAACTGGGTAGCTGAAGAAGAACTGGATGAAAAGGTAAAAGAACAGGTCGAAATTCAGATCAAATACGCGGGTTATATTGAAAGACAAACCCGTGAAGTCAGACGTCAACAGTATTACGAAAACCTGCGTTTGCCACAGGACATGAATTATACAGAAGTCAGTGCATTGTCGATAGAAGTCAGACAAAAACTGGACAAGCAAAAACCTGAAACCTTGGGACAGGCTTCCCGCATTTCTGGTGTCACTCCAGCAGCCATTTCATTATTGCTGATTTACCTGAAGAAGCAGGGTCTGATCGATTTCGCTGAACTGGAGGCATAATCGTTTTATGCAGAAAAAACAGAAAAATCTGGTTGATTGGGATGAAATCCGGACTGATCTGATAGATGGCATTATTGCCTTGAATACCAGGCTGGCTAATGATCAGGTAAAAAAATTAATGGATTATCTGGTTTTGCTGGGCAAGTGGAATTCTACCTATAATTTAACGGCTGTCAGAAACCCGCAAGCCATGTTGACTTATCATTTGCTGGATTCGCTTGCCGTCGTTCCGTATTTATCGAAAGCAAGGAACCTGCTGGATGTCGGTTCAGGAGGGGGATTACCGGGTCTGGTTCTGTCAATTGTCTATCCTGAAATGAAAGTGTCCATGATTGACATTGTTCATAAAAAAACTGCATTTTTGAATCAGGTAAAGATTGAACTTGGTTTGGATAATGTAACAGTTTATACAGGACGTGTTGAAGAACTGGAAGTTGAAGAGCCTTTTGACGGGATTATTTCACGCGCTTTCGCCAGTTTGAACGACTTTGTCGGTCTGTCCTCTCATTTGTTATCGGAAAACGGTCTTTTTTATGCCATGAAAGGATTGATTCCGGAGGATGAAATCAGTAACCTTGAATCTGGCTGGATTGTAAAACGTATTGAAGCATTAAAAGTACCGCAGCTTGATGCACAACGTCATCTTCTTTTTATCGATAAAAAGAAATAATTGCCGGAAGTATCAGCATGCATCGATCATTGTCTTTTTATAGAGCATAGCTATGGCCACAATATTTTGCATCGCCAATCAGAAGGGTGGAGTCGGAAAAACGACGACCACAGTCAATCTGGCAGCCGGTCTTGCGCGATTGGATCAGAAAGTGCTTCTGGTCGATCTCGACCCGCAAGGCAATGCAACGATGGGAAGTGGCATTCAGAAATCAGAACTGGAAACATCCGTCTATCAGGTGCTTCTGGGTCTCGACAATATCGAATCAGCCTGTGTACGTTCTTCTACAGGTAATTATGACTTGCTCCCGTCGAACCGTGACCTTGCGGGCGCTGAAGTCGAAATGGTTGATATAGATCGCCGGGAAAAACGTCTTAAAGAAGCGCTGGATATCATTCAGGATAGATACGATTACATTCTGATCGATTGTCCTCCAGCCTTGTCCCTTTTGACCCTTAATGCGTTTTGCTCGGCAAATGGCGTGATAATTCCAATGCAATGCGAATATTATGCTCTGGAAGGTTTGTCCGATCTGGTCAATACGATCAAGCAGGTTCATGCCAACATGAACCGTAATCTGAAAATAATCGGTTTATTGAGAGTCATGTTCGACAAACGGGCTACACTATCCCAGCATGTGTCCGAACAACTCGAAAAACATTTTGGGGACAGAGTCTTTAAAACGGTAATTCCCAGAAATATCCGTTTGGCGGAGGCGCCTTCATATGGTCTGCCGGGTATTGATTTCGACCCATCTTCAAGGGGAGCACAGGCCTACCTCTCCTTCGCTGAAGAAATGCTGGGATGGCTGAAAGACCGGAACTGAACTTTTTAAATAAGGATACGGGCGATAAAAATGAGTGAAACGACTACGAAAAAGAAAAAAGGTTTGGGACGTGGACTTGAAGTATTACTTGGATCTGCGCCGGATTTTTCAGCCGACCCGTCGACGGTATCGAGTTTGCCAATCACCCAGTTGCAGGCTGGCAAATACCAGCCGCGTAACCGTATGGATGAGGGAGCCTTGAATGAGCTGGCCCAATCCATACGCGAACAGGGGGTTATGCAGCCGATTCTTGTCAGACCTGTTTCCGGTAATGGAAATAATACAGTATATGAAATCATTGCCGGTGAGCGCCGTTATCGTGCCGCGCAGATAGCCGGTTTGTCCGATATGCCGGTCATCGTGAAAGACGTCGATGATCAGACAGCTGCCGCAATGGCGCTGATCGAAAACATGCAACGCGAAGACCTGAATCCACTTGAAGAAGCACAGGGTATTCATCGTCTTGTCACGGATTTCGAGTTTACCCATGAACAGGCCGCCTCGGCAGTTGGTCGTTCAAGAAGTGCTGTCTCGAATCTTTTGCGCCTTCTGAACCTGACGCGTCCTGTCCAGACAATGCTTGTGGCCGGAGATATCGATATGGGACATGCCCGTGCATTGCTGGCAGTGGATGGAGCAACCCAGATTGCCCTGGCAACCCAGATCGTTGCAAAAAGAATGTCGGTTCGGGAAGCTGAAAAGCTGGTAGCACAGGAATTGAATAACAGAAATTTCGCCAAAAAAGCCGTTCAGGAAAAATCGTCCGATCTGGTACAACTGGAAGAAGAGCTGTCAGACTTGTTGGCAACCAAAGTCAGCTTCCGTCTCGGTTCCAAAGGACGTGGGCAGCTTGTCATCGATTTTGCCAATCTTGATATTCTGGATGGATTGATTCATAAAATAAGGCCATCTCATTAAATAGTTGTCATTTTGATAATTTTTTAGTGATCTTGACATAAAACTGATTACAATTCCTTTGTCAGGACGCGGATATCGGGCAGATTGCGCCAGAAACCGCCTATGTCCATTCCAAATCCGATAACAAACTGGTTAGGCACCTCCAGACCGACATAGTCAGCCCGGATCGGTTTTGTCGCGCCGGTCTGCTTGTCTGCAAAGATCGCGATAACCACCTTCGCAGCTCCCATATCCACCAGTTTGTCACGAACATGCAGCAGGGTCTGTCCTTCATCCAGAATGTCATCCAAAACGATGACGGTTCTGTTGATAACATTTTGTCTGGGAATGACTTTCCAGATGAATTCGCCACCATATTCTTCATTACCGTAGCGGGAAACGTGTATGAAATCGAATTCAAGCGGGAAACTCAAATGAGGTAATAGCTGGCCTGTGAAAATAGCCGCTCCTCCCATGATGCTCAATACCAGAGGAGGCGTTTTGACATCCGGAATATCGAAGTCATGATTCAGTCTTGAAGCGACGTCAGTTATCGCTTTCTGAATTTGTTCGGGTGAAAAAATCTGCTCGGAATTTTTCAGAATATCCAGGGCTTTTGCATTGATCGATTCTGTCATAACGGAAACTTTCACTTAATCTCATGAAATTCGTAACAAGCCGACTATAAGATGAAAATCACTCTTTTGACAATTCATATTGTCTTTAAGATGATATCGTTTAAAGATTATTTGACGATAATTGTTTCATCAGTCTCCGAAAAGAAAATCATGAATACCTCCTTCAATATGAATGACATCAGAACACGTCTTGCGGCATTAAGACAGGCAATGAAAGAGCAGGCTATCGATATCCTGATTGTTCCCACTTCCGATCCGCATCTTTCTGAATATCTGCCTTTGCACTGGCGAAGCAGAGAGTGGCTATCGGGCTTTACCGGTTCGGCCGGTACATTGATTGTGGGTATTGAAAAGGCTTCGCTGTGGGTTGACAGCCGATACTGGACACAAGCAGTGAAACAGCTGGAAGGATCAGGAATTGAAATGTGCAAAATTTCCGGAGGAAGCCCGATGCCTTACCTTGAGTGGATAGGAGCTTGTCTTCCGGCAGGAGCGACGGTCGGCATGGATGGACGTCTTCTTTCCCTGAATCAGGGCAGGCTGCTGGAACAGGCTCTGGTTGACAGGCAGCTGTCATTCAGGTCTGACGTCGATTTGCTTACACCCATCTGGGAGGACAGGGCGTCTGTCCCTAAAACACCCGTTTTTGAGCATACAAGGCAATTTGTTGCCATGTCGAGAGTCGAAAAAATCGAACGTATCAAATACCTTGTGAAAGAATCGGGGGCGAATTGGCATCTGCTATCGACGCTTGACGATATTGCCTGGATGTTTAACCTCAGAGGAAACGATATCGAATTCAATCCGGTTTTCATTGCTTATGCCCTGATCGGCTGTGAAAAATCAATTCTGTTTATCGATAATGAAAAGCTTTCTGATGAAATACGGCAATCCCTTATATCCGATGGTATCGAAATACAGGCTTATGAAGAGATTTCAAAAGTATTGCATCATCTACCCTCAGAATCGACTGTATTGCTTGATCCAAGAAGGACGTCGTATTGGATGTACTGTCAGGTCAATTCAGGGGTGAAATTCATTGAAACCATCAATCCGGCTGTACTTTTGAAATCCAGAAAAGAAGTATTTGAAATAGAAAACATCCGCAGGACAATGATCGAGGATGGTGCTGCTTTCTGTGAGTTTCAGGCGTGGTTCGATGCTGCCATTGAAAGCGGACAAAGTCGGATATCCGAACTGACTGTCGCTAAAAAGATCGAGGAATTCCGATCGAAACGTCCTTATTATATTTCCCCGAGTTTCGGGACGATTGCAGGGTTTAACGAAAATGCGGCCTTACCTCATTATCAGGCGACGGAAACGGATTTTTCTTTCATTGAAAAAGATGGCCTGCTGCTGATCGATACAGGCGGCCAGTATCTGGGCGGTACAACGGACATGACGAGAGTCATACCGGTTGGCTTGCCGAGTCAGGAACAGAAGAAGGACTTCACGCTCGTTCTCAAAGGAATGATTGCATTGTCGGAAACCTGTTTTCCGCAATCAATACCGGCTGCCATGCTCGATAGTATCGCCAGAAAGCCTTTATGGGCCTTTGGGGCTGATTACGGGCATGGAACCGGTCATGGGGTCGGATATTTCCTTAACGTGCATGAAGGCCCTCAGGGCATCTCGTATCATGCCAAACCGGAACCACAGACCGCAATGGAAGAGGGGATGGTAACCTCTGTTGAACCGGGGCTCTACAAAGAGGGCAGATGGGGTATCCGGATAGAAAATCTGGTCGTCAACCGGTTTTACAGTGAAACTGAATTCGGAAAATACCTGAACTTTGAAACATTGACCCAATGCCCGATCGATACTAGATGCATCGAAAAGGATCTGCTCGATGAAAATGAAATCGCATGGCTTAACCGGTATCACGAAGGCGTGCGAGACAGACTTTTGTCTTTTGTGCCAGAACACGTCAAAAACTGGCTCATCAGACGCACGGAACCTCTTTGATAAAAAAGGCACATCTTCCGTCGATGATGGAGATTGATATTGCAAAAGGACAATTGATGTAACTCAGGATACTTCGAAATTAAAACCGGGGATGAAACTACGAGGGCTATTCTCCGTCTGATGGAGGTGGGCCAATGATGGCGGAAAGCCTGAACATTCATCATTTAAATTGAGGTAATACTATGAGAAAAATACGATTTGCTCTGTTAATGGCAGCCATTGGTGTATCCGGCATTGCTTCGGCACAGGTCTATTATCCCAATACGACCGTAACGACAACCACGACTTACGTTGTCGAGGAAATACCGGCCAGCAAGATTACGGCTGAACTGACGGACAGGGACTGTCCTGCCGGCACGACTCTGGTCTTCGATATCAACGATATGAATCGTGCCAAATGTGAATGGACATGGGAAGCACAAAGACGGATGAACAATTATTAAAAATCTCATTATAAAAAAAAGCGTATTCAGGAATGAATACGCTTTTTTGCTGGAATTGAAGTATTGATAATCAGTGCCAGACCGTTTTATCCCGGAGAAATTGTTCAATGTCGGCAGCGGAATAGTTTGAAATTTCTTCTGACCATTCGTTTTCAATCAGCCGGTTGACTTCCTTGCCCAGTTTATTGCGCAAGGTGCCGAGAAAATGAGGTGAAGAAATCAGATACAGACGATGAAATTTTGAATCTTTTCTGCCCTTATCCAGATAAAGTGCGATCGATTTTGCGAAGAGATCGTTTTGATGTGCCAGTGGACTCACAGAAGGATCGTCGGTATGACTGTGTCCTGTTCCGACATCATGGAAACGTCCGCGAGTGTGATGTTCCAGTTCGTTTTGATTTTCAAAAGCGGCCGGATCAACCAGATCCTCGAACTCCATTAAAGGTTCATTAGCGCCTCTTTTTTCGAAAATACGTGCTCGTGTACTATCGGTCACAATAACCCAACTTGTATTCATACTGGTATTCCTTTACTGTTTTGCAGACATGGATAAAATGTCTTTGAATCATTCAGGGGTTCATTGAAAACCAGGCTGAGGACAATCAGTTTGATACACTTCAAGGAAATGTTCTTCAAAGAAAAATTTTCAGGAGTTGGTGCATAAAAAATCAATCAATTCGACGGGCTCGACAGGCTCGACAGATTGCTGATGGCATAACCCTTGTCCCTGATTTGTATGGCCGGATAAACGATGGAAAAATCGTCAAGGCTTTCCTCGTCTACGTTAATGTCCACTCCTTTCGCATCGAGTTCCCAGTCTGTATTTGTCGCTTCTCCCGGTATGTTTTTCCCTTCCGGAATCAAAAGATAGGAATAAATTCCGCTGGCTTCTTCACGTTTGAAAATGTCGACTCTCATTTTTTCCTCCATTTATGAATGAGATATATGGAAAAGTTAATTGGCTATAAGGATTCTGTCGAATCATCGAAAGCGGTTGGTAAAGAGATGTTCTTTTTGTATCCGGTGGCCTTGAGGCGCCACAGATGAAGCAGGAAAGCGCTGCCCGTCAGTGTAATAGGCCCCAGAATGACTCCGGAGGCACCATAGACAAGAATGCCGCCTGCCAGCGCGATGAACGCAACAATCGTATGTAATTTGAGTTTTTTGCTGACCAGAATGGGATAAAGTACGTTGTTTACCACTCCTCCCACCACAATTCCCCAGATAACCAGAACGGAAGCCTGAGCCCAGTATCCATCCAGAGCCAGATAGACCGCTGCCGGTATCCAGATGATGTAAGAGCCCAGAAGGGGAATGATCGACAGAATTCCCATAATCGATCCCCACAACAGTGGCGCCGGCAGCCCGAGAACCCAGAACATGAAACCGGCCAGGAAACCTTTTATTGCCGAAACGGCCAGAGTACCGAAAACAGTCGCTCGAATGGTGTTGTTGACGACCTTGAATAGACCATTCGTTTCCCTTCCGCAAAGTGGCGAAAATCGTCTGACTGTCCGCAGGATTTCATTACGGTCTCTCAGAAAGTAAAAAAGGAGATAAAACGTCAGGACAATGACGATAATCTGTATGAAAGAAGATCGCAAAAACAAAGTCACCTGAGCCGTCAGCCAGGAGGTGAGATTATTGACGGCCTGGGGAATATTCAGGTGATTTTCCAGCCAGAAAACGGCTCTTCCGACAAGAGGCATACTTTCCAGATTGTTTTGCCATTCTCCCGAACTGACCCGATCCATGATTAAAGCCGCCCCTTTGTCTATTTCCAGAACGAGACGAATGACCATCCACATGACCGGAATGACCACAATGATGATGGCCAGCGCGGACGTGACCAAGGCAGCCATATTCTTTTTCTTCAGTTTTTTAAAAATACGTTTGTGAACAGGCATGAACAAAACTGCCAGCGCAAGAGCCCATGCCAGTGAAGACAGGAATGGAACTGTCATCAGATAGCAGAGGAATACTCCCAGTATCGTTATCCCGAGCTGTATGAAAGACCGGATATGATTTCGGGATTTCCAGTCTTCTTTTTCCGGAAGAAGCGCTTCTTCCCTGATTTCATTCGTATTCATGGCGCTGACATGAAAAAAACGTCGGAGTGATTTTGAAGTGTCTCTGATGTCACGTTACGTTAAATTCAAATATTGACCATGAGTGAAGTCAAACGACGTTCAGCTCCTGTTTTATGAAGAGGGTAGTACGCAAAGGAAAAGGACGGATAAATGAAAAGTATGAACGCATGAAAAAAGCTGTTTCACATATTGGTGAAACAGCTTTGAACAAAGGTTGAAAGAAAATCAGACGTCGATATTGCCGGCCTGGAGCGCATGATTTTCAATAAACGCCCGGCGTGGCTCGACATTGTCACCCATCAGCGTCGTGAAAATCTGGTCTGCGGTAATGGCGTCTTCGATTTTGACTTTCAAAAGACGGCGCATGGTCGGATCCATCGTCGTTTCCCACAGCTGATCCGGATTCATTTCACCCAGACCTTTGTAACGCTGTTTGGAGATGCCTCTTTCTGCTTCGGAACGCAGCCATTGCATCGCCTGATGGAAGTTTTTCACGGCCAGCTGGCGCATGCGGTCACCTTCACCACGAGTGATCATGGCACCGGGTCCAATCAGATTCAGAAATGCGGTAGCGGTTTTTTCCAGGATCCTGTAATCGTTACCATACAGGAAATCCTTGTCGAGTCTGGTGACGTGGGCATTGCCATAATGAGTCCGGATAACCGATAAGGAAGACTCTCCATTCTCGTTATTTTCGACTTTGACCTCGACAGTTGGATCATGGATGGTTTTTGCCAGCGACTGGGCCGATTGTTCAGCTTCTTCCTGCGAATTCAGGTTCAGTTTCGCACCGTTCATGATGGCAGACAGTACATCCATGTCGATCATTCTGGAAATTCGCTGAATGATGTTATAGGCGATTGTGTGCTGGTCGGCCATTTCCTTTAACTGTTCACCGCTGATTGGTTCAGCACCTTCTCTTGGCGTCAATGAAGCGCCCTGAAGTGCGATCGACATCATGTGATTGGCTTCTTCCAGATCGTCTTTCAGATAACGTTCATCCTTGCCGTTCTTGATTTTGTAGAGAGGGGGCTGTGCAATGTAAACATAGCCTCTTTCGACAAGTTGCGGCATCTGGCGATAGAACAGCGTCAAAAGCAATGTACGAATGTGGGCACCATCCACGTCGGCATCAGTCATGATGATAATGCGGTGATAGCGAAGCTTGTCGATATTGAATTCATCCGGACCGATGCTGGTGCCCAAAGTGGCAATCAACGTTGTGATCTGCTCGGAAGAGAGCATTTTTTCATATCGGGATTTTTCGACATTCAACACTTTGCCACGCAAAGGCAGAATCGCCTGGAATTTGCGGTCTCTTCCCTGTTTTGCGGAACCGCCTGCCGAATCCCCTTCGACGAGATAGAGCTCGCAAAGGGCCGGATCTTTTTCCTGACAGTCGGCCAGTTTTGCAGAAAGGCCGAGCCCATCCAGGACACCTTTTCTGCGGGTCAGTTCGCGAGCCTTGCGCGCTGCTTCACGGGCACGTGCAGCGTCCACGATCTTGGAGCAGATTATTTTCGCGTCATTCGGTTTTTCCTGCAGGAAGTCGGTCAGGGTCTTCGTGATGATTTCCTCAACAGGCCCCCTGACTTCAGATGAAACCAGTTTGTCTTTCGTTTGTGAACTGAATTTCGGTTCTGGTACCTTCACGGACAGAACACAGGTCAAGCCTTCACGCATATCATCGCCAGATACATCGACTTTGGCTTTCTTGGCCAGTTCGTTTTCTTCGATGTAGCGATTGATGACGCGGGTCATGGCAGCACGCAATCCGGTCAGATGGCTACCGCCGTCGCGTTGAGGAATATTGTTCGTGAAACAAAGCACCTGTTCGTTATACGAGTCGTTCCATTGCATCGAGATATCGACGTAAATCGGTGTTCCCATTTCGGACATCCGTTCGCCGGTTGCCTGAAAAATAGTGGGATGCAAAACGCTTTTGCCGCGATTGATGTATTCAACAAATCCGCGTGTACCGCCTTCATAAGCAAAAATTTCTTCTTTGCCTGTCCGCTGGTCGGTCAGGCGAATACGAACGCCGTTATTCAAAAACGACAATTCACGGATTCTTCGGGCAAGGACTTCATACTGGAATTCGATTGTCGTGAAAATGGTCGGGTCAGGCCAGAACTGGACCCGTGTTCCCTGCTTGTCGGATACACCGACGACCTTGATTGGGGAGCATTCGGCGCCATTGATCATTTCGACGGAATTGTTTTGCGGCAACCCCTGCGCAAATTCCATGAAATGCTCTTTGCCATCACGCCAGATGGTCAGTTTCAACAGGGTAGACAGGCCGTTGACGCAGGAAACACCGACGCCGTGCAGACCACCGGAAACCTTGTACGAGTTCTGGTCAAATTTGCCTCCGGCGTGAAGCTCGGTCATGACAATTTCCGCAGCACTGCGTTTGGGTGTGTTTTTATCGTCGAATTTGATCCCGGTCGGAACGCCACGGCCGTTATCGACCACGGATACGGAATTATCCGCATGCAACGTGACGTGAATCTCTGTACAGAAACCGGCAAGGGCTTCATCAATCGAGTTATCAAGCACCTCAAAGACCAGATGGTGCAAACCGGTACCATCCGACGTATCGCCGATATACATACCGGGTCGTTTACGGACAGCTTCCAGGCCTTCCAGAATCTGAATGGAGGAAACGCCATAATTTTCTTCGTTCTGCTGAACGTCGTTTTGTGAATTTTGCGACATGGAAATGTTTTCCTTAAAACGCCGATTGTCGTAATGCCGGTCAGGACACTACGACATGACTCAATGCAATGATCTGTAAATCATCAATAACGGGTCTTCTACGTGATTAAATACGCATCGGCATAACAACATATTTGAAATCCGGATTGTCAGGAACACAAACCAGGGCGGAAGAATTGGCATCACCCAGTTCCACACTGACCTGTTCATTTTTCAGATTTCCCAGAACATCCAAAAGATAGGTGACATTAAATCCGATATCGATGCTGTCACCGCCATAGTCGAGTTCGATTTCCTCGATTGCTTCTTCCTGATCGGCGTTGGTGGAACTGATTTTCAGGCTGCCGGGAGCGAGAATGCAGCGGATACCCTTGAATTTGTCACTTGTCATGATGGCGGCACGCTGCAGGGCTCTTTGCAGCTGCTCACGGGAAAGCGTGAATTTGTTTTTGTATCCTTTTGGAATAACACGAGTGTAATCAGGGAACTTGCCTTCGACCAGTTTCGAAATGAGTTCGACGTCGCCGAAAACGAACCTGACCTGACCGCCGGAGAAATCGATGCGGACAGGATCTTCGCTGTCTTCAAGCAACCGTTGCAATTCAAGAATGGTCTTGCGCGGGATAATGACGTCGTTTTTGGAAAATTCCTGATCGGTTTCCATCTCGCAGAAAGCAAGGCGGTGGCCATCGGTTGCAACAGCCGTCATTTTTTTGCCATCAACCTGTAAAAGCAGGCCATTCAGATAATAGCGAATGTCCTGTTGCGCCATCGAAAAGTAAACCATGCCCAAGAGGTTTTTAAGCGCTTTTTGTGAAACGGTGACAGACGTTTCATATTCAGCCGGTTGGGAAACGATCGGAAAATCATCGGCCGGCAGGGTTTGCAGGGAAAACCGGGATTTGCCAGCCTGCACAACAAGCCGCTTGTCATTTTGGGAAATGGCGATATCGGACGTATCCGGCAATGCCCGAAGAATGTCGAGGAGTTTGCGTGCGGCGACCGTTGTCGTCGTATTTTCCTCATCCGTACCGATTTCGGCATGTGTGACGATCTGGATTTCAGTGTCCGTCGACAGGAAAGAAACAGCCTGACCTTCTTTCCTTATCAGAATGTTGGCCAGAATCGGCAAGGTATGCCTGCGTTCCACGATACCACTAACGATCTGTAATGGGCGAAGAAGATTGTCTCTGCCGGTTTTTACCAGTTGCATGTTCTTATCCTTGAAAATTTAATTGTTCTTTATCCCAAGATCTTTCAATTGTAATGCTGTCAACCTTTCAGAGTTTGTTCCAGCACATGAAGCTCATGATTGCATTCAGGGTTTTTCAACCTGTCCTGTGCAATTTTGCGAACAGCGTGCAAAACAGTCGTATGGTCTCGCCCACCAAACAATTCCCCGATCTCGGGCAGGCTTTTTTGAGTCAATTCTTTCGTTAAATACATGGCGATCTGACGGGGCCTTGCAATATTGGCCGGCCGTCGTTTCGAATACATATCGGCAACTTTGATACGGAAAAAGTCGGCGACCGTTTTCTGGATGTTTTCCACCGAGATCTGACGATTTTGCACATTCAGCAAATCCTTCAGGGCTTCCTTTGTCAGCTCGATAGTGATATCCCTGCCATGGAAACGGGAAAAAGCCAGTATTTTCCGGAGGGCGCCTTCAAGTTCACGGACGTTGGAGCGCAGGTGTTTTGCCACAAAAAAGGCGACATCGTCGGAAAGCTGGATCCCTTCCTGACTGGCTTTCTTGATCAGAATGGCCACTCGCATTTCAAGTTCAGGCGGTTCGATGGCAACTGTCAGACCGGAGTCGAAACGGGATGTCAGCCGGTCATCCATCCCCGATATTTCTTTCGGATAGGTATCGCTGGTAATGATGATCTGTTTTCGTGCTGCGATCAACGCTTCAAAGGCATAGAAAAATTCTTCCTGCGTACGGCTCTTGCCTGAAAAAAACTGGATATCGTCAATCAGAAGCATATCCAGTGAATGGTAGTAACGCTTGAAGTCATCAAAGCCCTTGCGCTGATAGGCAGTGACGACATCCCGGACATACTGTTCGGCATGGATATAACGGATTTTTGCCGAAGGAGTATCGGCAAGAACCTGATTGCCAATGGCATGGATCAAATGGGTTTTGCCAAGGCCCACACCACCGAATAAATAAAGGGGGTTATACGAAACGCCCGGATTGTTGGCAACCTGGATGGCCGCAGCACGGGCAAGCTGGTTTGCCTTGCCGGTAACGAAACTGTCGAAAGTCATTTCAACGTTAATCCGGCTTTGTTCGCGTGTAGGTGTGTCGGAAACAGGAATCCTGTGACTGGTTTCGGCTGTTTCAAGAGACGCAACCGGTTCGAGCTTCGGATGGGCCGGAGCGGGTATTGAGGGAGACGCTGAGCGGGTTCCCGGATTTAACATGAATTGCACATCAACCGTCGATTCCAGAAACTGGCAGGCCAGAGAGACAATACGATCGGCATATTGTGTTTTTACCCAATCCAGCTTGAAACGGTTGGGTGCGGCAACTCGTAAGATGCCATCTTTATAATCGAGCGGCACCAGCGGCTTGATCCAGGCGCTGTACTGCTGCGGAGTCAATTCCGATTCCAGTTGGGACAAGCAGCTCTGCCAAAATTTTTCCATAATTCCAATCGACTAGACATCAGTTACCGGTTGACTTGACGCAGCTGGTCATTGCCAGTATTCCGGACAAAACAGGCACGGATACATCATCCGGAAAAAGTCAGAATATTCAATGAACACTTTTCCAATAAGTTGCTATTTTACCTTGAATTAGACAAGTTATCCACAGGCGCCGTCTGTTTTTTCACCTATTTCTGTCATGAAATACAGATTCATATTGACAGGATGGTGAAAATTACGGTCTAATCATTGGTTCCTTGCGCATAATTGATGCCTTGTCATGGTTAATATGGCCGTTCAGCCGGTATTTTAACGGGGCAACTGGTATCAGATTTTGATTTTTTTTTGCTGATTAGCGAGACCATAATGAAACGTACTTATCAACCTTCAGTTGTGCGTCGCAAACGCACTCACGGCTTCCGTGCCCGTATGGCGACCAAAAGCGGCCGTGCAGTTTTAAATGCACGTCGTGCCAAAGGCCGTAAACGTTTGGCTGTATAACCAGACGATGTTTAGCTGGTTGTGTGAATAGAAATTTTTCTTCCGATCGGCGTATCGTTAAAACGGATGATTTTTCATCCGTTTTTCGTATGCGTCCCTGCGCGCGGACAGGACATTTTGTTTTATACGCGCGTCCCAACCAGTTACCAGATGCACGGCTTGGAATAGTTGTTGCCAAGCGATTCGCACCTCGAGCCGTAACGCGAAATACAATCAAACGACTGTGTCGCGAAACATTCCGCTGTATACAAATTCCTGCAATGGATTGTATTATCCGTTTGACGTCACCAGTTAATACACGGAAAGATCCTGCCACAAACAGGCAGTTAAAACGTATTCTCAGGGCAGAACTGGACCAGTTGATCGCCTCTTCGGGAATAAACCGGAAAAGCAGGCAATGATGCAATCGCCATTAAAAAGCCTGCTTATCGTTTTAATTCGGGGATATCAGTTGTGCATTAGCCCATTCATAGGGCAAAATTGTCGTTTTTACCCGAGTTGTTCTCAATATGCAATCGAAGCCATTTCGGTGCATGGCTGTTTGAAAGGGTGTTATCTCACTTTTATACGGTTGTGCAAATGTCATCCTTTGCATCCGGGGGGAGTCGATCCCGTACCCGCGAGAAAATCCGGCTGTGCTTGTAATTCATCATTGAACAATGATGGAAAAGATATTTGAAAAGTAGATTATGGAAGCCAAAAAACGTACTACGTTGTTGCTGATTCTGGTGGTTTCACTTTTTTTCCTTTGGGACAACTGGCAGGTGTACAGAGGCGGTAAGTCCCTGATTTTTACACAGGAAAAAGCGAAAAAATCCGAAACCCAGACCGGACTGCCTGAAGTGCCTGTTCAGACTGCTTCTGTGGCTGCAGAAGAAAACCCTGGTGCAGTTGCTTCAAATGCAGTGGTCAAAAAAGAAGAACCCAAAAACCAGCCTGTCGAGCTGGTATCGATTACGACTGATGTTTTCAAGGTTCAAATCAATCCGGATGGTGGCGTTTTCCAGGATCTGGAATTGCTCAAGTATCCCGACAATGTCGATTTCCAGAAAGAAATGGTTCTCTTTGAATCGGCGCCCCCAAGAATTTATCTGGCACAAACCGGCCTGACCGGTGGTTCATACCCGAATCATGCGACCCGTTTCCATATCCGTCCCGGCGAAAGAACCCTTGGCGACAATAACGATGAAGTCAAACTCGTTATGGATGCCGAACAGGATGGCGTTCGCCTGACCAAGACGTATACTTTCAAACGCGGCAGTTATGTTGTCGATGTCGACCAGAAGGTCACGAACCTGAGTCATGAGCCGATCAATGCGTCCCTGTATTTGCAACTGCTCCGTGACAGCGAAAGACCGGAAGGCCAGTCGAGATTCATTAGTACCTTTACGGGGCCGGCGGTTTATACCGAAGAAAACAAATTCCAGAAGATCAAATTCGACAATATCGGTGAAGGAAAAATGGATCACGCGATCAAGACCGACAATGGTTGGGTCGGTATGGTTCAGCATTATTTCGTTTCTGCCTTCATTCCGCAAGATAAAGTCGCGCGTGAAAACTACACCCGAAAAGTGGGTGAGAACCTGTATGCTGTCGGTACGGTTATTCCACTGGGTACGATCGCTCCAAACGCCAGCGCTTCCAATGACACGAGATTGTATGTAGGGCCACAGGAATCCAAGCTGCTGGAAAAAACGGCTCCGGGCCTTGAACTGGTCAAGGATTATGGCTGGCTGACGATTATTGCCAAACCCATTTTCTGGCTGATGACCCACATTCACAATGAAGTGGGTAACTGGGGCTGGACGATTATCCTGTTGACCTGCCTGATCAAACTGATTTTCGCGCCGCTTTCTGCGGCCAGCTATCGCAGCATGGCCAAGATGAAGCAGTTCACTCCAAGAATCACGGAACTTCGCGAAAGATATAAGGACGACAAACAGCGTATGAACAAGGAATTGATGGGCTTGTACAAAGCTGAAAAAATCAATCCTTTGGGAGGTTGTCTCCCGGTTGTCATTCAGATTCCTGTCTTCATTTCCCTGTACTGGGTGCTTCTTGCCAGCGTTGAAATCAGAAACGCGCCCTGGCTGGGCTGGATTCAGAATCTGGCGGCGCCTGATCCTTATTACATTTTGCCGATTATCATGGCCGGGTCGATGTTCCTCCAGCAAAAGATGAGTCCGCCGCCACCTGATCCGATGCAGGCCAAAATGATGATGTTCTTGCCAATCGCCTTTTCGATTACGTTCTTCTTCTTCCCATCCGGGCTGGTTCTGTACTGGGTAGTCAATAATCTGTTGTCGATTGCGCAGCAGTACTGGATTACGAGAAAATACGACAACACGAAAACCAAGAAACCGGCATGACATCTGGTTTCTGACAGTAAAAAAGCCCGTGCATGCATGGGCTTTTTTATGAGCGAACTGCGGATTCATCAATGATTTGGTTATTTGATCTGGACAATACCCTGCATAATGCATCTTTGGCGATTTTTCCGAGAATCAGCGAGAACATGAATAGCTATATTGCAGAGAAATACAGCCCCGGAGGAAAGAAATTGACCCCGGAACAGGCGGATCTGTTACGTATCGCTTTCTGGAAGCGTTTCGGTGCGACATTGCTGGGAATTAGCCAGACTTATAATCGGAAAGCGAAGGATTTCCTGGAACGTGCACATCAGTTCGATAATCTGGATTCCCTGATTCATGCGGAAAGAGGCTTGTCCGTGCTGTTGAAGAATCTGCCGGGCAAGAAAATTCTTTTGACGAATTCGGCATACAACTATTCAAAAAACGTGCTGGAAGTACTTGGATTGTCATCTGTTTTCGACGGACATATTTCCATTGAATCGATGCGAGTGCATGGAAAACTGGAACCCAAACCATCGAAAAAATTCTTTCGCAAGTTTCTGATGAAGGAAAAGGCGAGGCCTGGAGACTGCATTCTTGTTGAGGATAACGTCCATATTTTGAAAACAGCCAAATCACTGGGAATAAAAACCGTTCTGGTAACACGATACCTGAATGAAAGCCGTCATTCGAATCATGCGTATCCTGTCGTATACAGAAAATTGCCGTTTTCAAGACCACCTTACGTGGACCTGAAAGTATCGTCCGTTCGACAGCTGTCGCGACGTTTAAACCGAATTCATTAATTATTTTCATATTCTATCCATCATGGGAAATACCAAATCCGGAGAAAGAAAATTACAAATACTGCAGGCCCTTGCGCAAATGCTCGAACAACCGCGGAGTGAAAAGATAACGACCGCAGCACTTGCACGGCACCTCAGTCTGTCCGAAGCGGCCCTGTACCGGCATTTTGCGAGCAAGGCACAGATGTTTGAAGGATTGATTGAATTCATCGAATCAAGCATATTCGGGCTGATCAACCAGATTGCCGAAAAGGAAGAAAACGGCCTGTTACAGGCGCAGTCTGTGGCGCTGCTGATTCTGCATTTTGCCGAAAAAAATCCCGGTATGACCCGGGTTATGATCGGGGATGCACTGATCAATGAAGACGTACGCCTGCAAGCAAGAATGAACCAGTTTTTCGATCGTGTCGAACTGGCTTTGAAACAGAGTATGAAAATTGCGGTGACCCAGGGGCAATTCAAGGAAGAAAACATCAATTCGAGAAGCAATTTGATGATGAGTTATTTGATAGGCCGTTTGTACCGTTTTGCCAAAACCCAGTTCAAACAGATTCCGACGGAAGATATGGCTTCCCAGATCAATTTTATTTTAAGTTGATACGCTGTGAAATCGGATTGCTTAAACAGACGGTTTTTTGTTATAACTGGCAAGGCAGGACTTTAACCGTTCTTTTCATCGTTGCCTTCTGTCTGGTCTGTTTGCCAGGAATATCTCACGCATTATCCATTCGAATGGAGAGGATGATATGCAGGTAATCCTTGTCGCTATGGTCGCAGGTTGTTTTATTGGTTGCCTTTTGGGTCGTCTGGCGTCGTATATCGTCCGTTTCATTCATGAAAAAGAAGCCTGTACCGAAATTGGTGCAATCACATGCGCTCCTGTAAGGCAGGCTTCTCTTGTCGGGCAATTCCCGAAAAATGGCATTTCGGGTTTACTGCAAAGATATCTCCAACCCTTTCTTAAAAGAGGCTATAGTAAATTTCCGACAGGAAAGACAAGTTTTATTGTTCTGATGTCATCGGTATTCTCCGGAGTTGTCATATGGCATTTTGGAGTGACATTTGTCGGGCTGGCGGCTTTAGTATGTCTATATTTTCTGATTTTGCTCGGATTCATTGATTCGGGGACGGGGTATCTTCCGGATTGCCTGACGTATTCTTTTTTGTGGGCAGGCCTGCTTGTCAATATAAAGGCCACGTTTGCCCCGCTTCATGTAGGCGTTATCAGTGCCTTGTCCGCTTATCTGGTTTGCCGGATGGCAAATGCGGTTTTCAGATGTGTCACAGGCAACGATGGAATGGGATACGGTGATTTCAAGATGATTGCAGCGCTGGGAGCATGGTTTGGCTGGATGTGTCTGGTCTTTATCGTTATCATGGCTTCGTTTTTGGCTATTGCAACCGGACTGATCAGAATGTTTTCCGGTCGAGCCCGTTTTGAAGAGTATTTTCCATTTGGCCCTTATCTGGCGATAGCCACACTGCCGATTCTTTTATATGGAAGAATATTAATGCAGACCCTGAATGATTTTTCTTAAATTTTTGATGAAGAATTTGCCTAAAATGAGTTATAAGGATTTCTCAATCGGTTTGACTGGCGGAATCGGCAGTGGAAAAAGCATGGTTGCCAATTTGTTTGCACAACAGGGTGCCTCCATTGTGGATACGGATGACGTGGCACGGAACCTGACGCTGCCGGGTGGAGAGGCAATCGAACCGATACGGAAAGAGTTTGGCGGGAAATTCATACAGCCGGATGGGGCGATGAACCGTTCACTGATGCGCGAACTGGTATTTTCCAATCCGGATGAACGCCTGAAACTGGAAGCGATATTACATCCGCTGATCAGGAAAGTATCGATTGGGCAGGCAGAGGCGGCAACAGGGACTTATGTCATATTTGTCATTCCCTTATTGGTTGAATTGCCGATATGGAATGGGATGGGAACTAGGATTTTGACAGTCGACTGTCCGGAAGAGTTACAGGTAGAACGGGTTATGAAGCGAAATAACATGAGCCGTGACCAGGTTGTCGCCATAATGGCGACACAGGCGACACGCCAGCAGAGGCTGGCGATCGCGGACGATGTCATTGTAAATGACAAAAGCGTTGCTGAAGTTTTGAAAGAAGTGGTTATTTTGCATGCAAAATATACTGCAATGGCGCAAAAAACCGGTTTATGAGGTCACTTTGTTTGTAATTTTTCAATGCTTCGTTCAGAATCTTACTTAAATGAAACATCGGAATTGAAAGAGGAATCATTTTGATAACTTACGAATACCCTTTCAACGAACGTATCCGCACCCTGTTGCGGCTTGAGGATTTGCATGAAAGATTCAACTTTTTCCTGCATCAGAATCATGCCTTGCAACATCACGTTGCGTTAACCCTTATCTTCGAAATGCTTGAAGTCGCTTCCCGTTCCGATTTGAAATCGGACCTGCTTCAGGAGCTCGAACGTCAAAAACAGATTCTGGTGGGATATCGCGAGCATCCGAATATTCAAAAAGAAGTCCTTGACGATGTATTGAAAGAAATCGATCAGGTCAGTGCCGCACTCGTCAGTACTGTTGGAAAAACAGGACAGAGCATTCGTGAAAACGAATGGCTGATGAGTGTTCGTGGAAGAACCATGATTCCCGGAGGTGCCTGTGAATTCGATTTGCCTTCTTACTACGCATGGCAGCACCGGAGTACGGAAGAACGTTACAAGGACATTCAGAACTGGTTCGGGCCGATGGCGTCATTACTGGACGCAGTCGGGCTTGTTCTGCGACTGTTGCGGGCCTCCGGCGTGCAATTCAAGGTTGTTGCAGAATCAGGAAGCTACCAGCAGATGCTGCAAGGCAAGGTCCACCAGATGTTGCGAATCAAAGTGGAAGAGAAGAGTGGCGCGATTCCCGAAGCGTCGGCAAACAAATACATGTTATGGATACGTTTCACGAAGCAGGACGGCGATTTGAAGCCGAAGCTGCTGGAAGAAGACGTTTCGTGTGAATTGACTTTGTGCTGATATGGTTACTATAGTTAAATGTCCCGTTTGCGGTAAAGATGTTGAATGGAAAGAGGCAAATGCCTATCGTCCTTTCTGTTCAGAGCGTTGTAAACAAATCGATCTGGGTGCATGGGCGGACGAACAATACAAGGTTCCGGGTGCTGCAGAAGATGAAAATGACCCGGAAGAGCCCGTTTAGGCTTGACCGATATCCGTTATTGTTTTTAAATAAGCACGGTCACTTGATAAGTTAAACAAGTTAAGTAATAATCTGCACTATGTGCAAAACAGTCCAATCAGCAGTTATCCTCCTCACCTTGCGCTGGCGTAAGCCTGTCGCCTGATATCCTCTTGCGCCTTTCGTGCGCGCAGCAATCCTTTATTTATGACGGCCATTATTTTTTGCTGTCATTATTTGCACGAATCAATTTTCCTTTTTACACAATTGCAGGGTGACGATCATGTTACTGATGATTGATAATTACGATTCGTTTACATATAACCTCGTTCAGTATTTTGGTGAACTGGGAGTTGATGTCCGCACTTTCCGGAATGACGAAATCACGCTCGATCAGATCGAGAAGCTCAAACCTGACCATATCTGTATCTCTCCGGGACCGAAAACTCCTTATGAAGCGGGTATTTCTCTTGAAGTACTGACACATTTCGCCGGGAAAATACCTCTTTTCGGGGTCTGCCTGGGCCATCAGTCCATTGGCGCGGCATTCGGTGGAAAAGTCATCCGTGCAAAACAGGTCATGCACGGAAAAACCTCTCCGGTATTTCACAAAAATAAAGGTGTTTTCAGGGGCTTGCCGAATCCGGTAACGATAACCCGATACCATTCTCTGGCAATCGAGAAGGAAAGTCTGCCGGATTGCCTCGAGATCACAGCGTGGACGGAAGATGGCGAAATCATGGGCGTACGCCATAAACAATACGCCATTGAAGGGGTGCAATTCCATCCTGAATCCATTTTGTCCGAAGAGGGCCACGCCCTGCTCAAAAACTTTATAACGGAATAATCATGACAAGCAGTATCAAACCTCAGGAAGCGCTTTTAAGATGTATTGAACATCGTGAAATTTTTCACGATGAGATGTTGTCTCTGTTTCGAAGCATCATGAGCGGCGAAATGACTCCAGTCATGATCGCGGCTCTGACTGTCGGTTTCCGTGTGAAGAAAGAAACAGTCGGGGAAATCGCTGCTGCAGCGGAAGTAATGCGTGAGTTTTCCCTCAAGGTCAAAGTCAACGATACGGCAAACCTTCTCGATATTGTCGGAACCGGCGGGGATGGGGCGCATACCTTCAATATTTCAACTGCATCCATGTTTGTCGCCGCAGCCTGCGGCGCCAGGGTCGCAAAACACGGCAGCCGTAGCGTTTCTTCATCGTCCGGAAGTGCCGATTTACTGGAAGCGTTAAACGTCAACATCAACCTGACTCCGGAACAGATTGCCCAGTCTATCGATAACGTCGGTATCGGTTTCATGTATGCCCCGAATCATCATTCGGCAATGAAACATGCCAAGGCTGTACGTGAGGAACTGGGTATAAGAACCATTTTCAATATTCTCGGCCCTTTGACCAATCCGGCTTATGCCGACAATATGATGATGGGTGTCTTTCATCCCGATCTAGTCGGCATTCAGGTTCGTGTTTTGCAGAAAATGGGGGTCAAAAGGGCGCTGGTCGTTTGGGGACGGGACAACCTGGATGAAGTCTCGCTTGGAGCCAGCACGCTGGTCGGCGAGCTTTCTGACGGCAAGGTTCGCGAGTACGATATTCACCCGGAAGATTTCGGGCTCAGGATGTACGCGAGCCGCAATTTTCAGGTTGAAAATGCACAGGAATCGAAAAAAATTGTTCTGGATGCCCTGAACAATAAGGTCGCACCCGCAACCGATATCATCGCTTTAAATGCGGGAGCGGCCTTGTACGCAGCTGGTAACGCTACTTCAATTGCCGACGGCCTTAAGCAAGCGCAGGCTGCCATCAAATCGGGGGCAGCAAGAACGAAGCTCGACCAGTTTGTCGGGTTTACTCAATCGATCAACGACAAATAACGGGCGGCATATGTCTGACATTCTGAAAAAAATCCTTTCAGTCAAAGAGTTTGAAATCGAATTCGCCAAGAGAAGGGAGTCATTTTCCGCTTTGCGAAACAGAGTCGAAAGCGATATTGATCTGAAGGGGGTACGTCGGAATTTCGAAGAGGCGCTTCGTCAGAAAATCGCAGCAGGCCAGGCAGGAGTTATTGCCGAAGTCAAGAAAGCATCGCCTTCAAAAGGGATTATTCGTGAGGCTTTTTATCCTGATGAAATCGCAAGAAGCTATGAAAAACATGGTGCGGCGTGTTTGTCAGTGCTTACTGACAAGGATTTTTTCCAGGGTTCCCCCGATTATCTGCTTCAAGCGAAAGCGGCCTGTTTCCTGCCTGTTTTACGCAAGGATTTCATGATCGATCCCTATCAGGTTTATGAAGCCGGAGCATGGGGTGCCGATTGTATTCTTCTGATCGTTGCCGCCTTGGCCGATAGCCAGATGGCTGAACTCGAAGCCTGTGCATTCGAATTGGGAATGAGCGTTCTGGTTGAAGTTCACAATGCTGAAGAACTGGAAAGGGCGCTTGCCTTGAAAACAAGTCTTTTGGGAATCAATAACCGCGATCTCCGGACCTTCCAGACATCGATTCAAAATACAATCGACCTGTTGCCCGGCTTGCCGAAAGACAAGCTGGTTGTCACGGAGTCGGGCATTCTGCAAAGGGAAGACGTTCAGAAAATGCGTCAGGCCGGTGTCAATGCGTTTCTGATCGGTGAAGCGTTTATGCGTGCCAAAGAACCGGGCGAAGAACTGGCGAAGCTGTTCGCCTGAAGAATTTATTATCAGGCGAACGGGTCGCTGAAAATCACGTTTATTCGGCTTTGTGAAGCCAGAGTTGCCGTGCTTCCTTCATCGGAGGCGTTTCCTCTTTCGATAAGGTCAGGATGAATTTCGGGATATGTTCATCGGCAAGAATGACGTCGAACTTCATCAATTCATCCCGGCGAAAAACGAAAGCCTCTACCTTTTCGCCGACCGAATAACGGGAAAGCTGTTTTTCCAGATTCCCCGCAGGGTTTTCCGAAGAGACCCTCAAACCATCGATGGCAAGCAGAACGTCGCCAGCTGAAATACCCGCGCGGTGTGCAGCTCCGCCTTCAAATACGTGAGTTACGACGCAATCGCTTCCTGAACGCTTGACGCGAATATCGAGACCCGGTTTTACATCGATATTCGCGTCGTTAATGAAAACGCCGAAAGAGAAAAACAGGTCTGCCAGAGGAATTTCAGTTGTTCCGTAAATATATTTTCTGAAGAATTCCTGCAAATCCAGTCCGCTGATTTCTTCAATAATCGTTTCCGCTTCCGTATCGGAAATACCGCAGTTTTTGCCTTCATAAAAATCTCGGCCATACCGATGCCACAATGCCCGCATGACATCATCAAGCGACCTGCTATTGCCAGTACCCAGCCGGATTGTCAAATCGAGCGCAAGGGCAACAAGCGAACCTTTGGTGTAATAGCTGACCAGCGCATTGGGCGTATTTTCATCTTGCCGGTAATACTTGATCCATGCGTCGAAACTCGCGTCGGCAATGCTCTGCTTGAACCGGCCACGTCCACGCAATACATTATTGATGGTCTGGGCAATCTGGTGCAAGTAAGTGCTTACATTTGTTATGCCGCTACGGACAATGGTCAGGTCGTCGTAATAGCTCGTGAAGCCTTCGAACATCCACAAGAGGCGTGTATAGGTTTCCTGTTGCAGATCATAGGGGGCGAACACTGCCGGCTTGATCCTTTTGACATTCCACGTATGGAAATACTCGTGGCTGCACAATCCGAGAAATTGCAGATAATCCTCATCGATTTTCTGTTTTGGATTTTCTGCCCTGTTTTTCGATGGCAGCGACGACCTTGAACAGAGCAGGGCGGTAGAGGCGCGATGCTCGAGTCCGCCATAACCGTTCTTGACGACCATGACAAAAAAGACAAATCGTGAAACAGGTGCTTTTCGGGTTTCCGGTTCGAAGAAAGCGATTTCGGTTTCACAGATTTTTTTGAGATCGTCCTCAATACGCTTCAGATCCAGATTGGGGACTTTTCCGGTAATGGCAATTTCATGGGGTATGCCGCAAGCCTCAAAGTGCCCCAGGATAAAGTTGCCCATTTCTACTGGCGAGTCGATCAGTTCATCGTAATCTTTCGCTATATACGTTCCGAAGCCGTAACGTGAGGCCGTGTGCTCCGGAAGTGCCGTTATGACCCGCCATGTCAGGGCATCAGGTGAATCCGGTTTTTTGATATCGACGATATGTGGCTGGTTTTCCTGTCCAACTGCTTCCAGAAAAACACTCGAACCGTTGAAAAAAGCATGAGTCTGATCCACATGTGCAGACCGGACAGACAGATCCCAGGCATACACTTCATAGCTGAGTGTAAGCGGCCCGTCACAAGTTTCCGCTTGCCATGTATGCTTGTCGATTTTGTTCAGCCGAATGGTTTTGTTCTGGCTGAAGGAGCGGATCTGGACGATATTTTTGGCAAATTCCCGGATCATATAGCTACCCGGTATCCATGCCGGCAACCTGAACAGTTGCCCGTTTTTGTCCGGATCGCTTACCGTCATCGATACCCTGAACAGATGGGCATTCAGATCGAAGGGTTCAATACAATATTGGATAGCTTGTGTCATGGCAATTCAGTCAATAATCAGTCAGCCCAATCAAAGAATCGGAGCCAGCCATCTGGAAAGCTGTTCTTCAGGCACATTCCTTCTTTTCGCCATATCGCTTACCTGATCTTTTCCGATTTTCCCGATCGTGAAGTAATGCGCATCCGGATGGGCGAAATAAAAGCCGGTAATGGATGCCGTCGGCAACATGGCGTATGACTCCGTCAGTTTCATGCCGATTTCCTCGCATTTCAATATCCGGAAGAGGTCATCTTTCACGGTATGTTCGGGGCAGGAGGGATATCCCGGGGCAGGCCTGATGCCCCTGTAATGTTCCTTGATGAGCTGTTCATTCGTGAATGCTTCATCAGACGAATATCCCCACAGATCCTTTCTGACCAGTTCATGCAAGTATTCAGCCAAAGCCTCGACGAGACGATCGGCAAGCGCTTTCAGCATGATAGCGTCATAATCATCCAGTTCAGCTTCGAATTGCTCAAGATGTTTTTCGATTCCCAGACCGGTTGTGACACCAAACATGCCGATATAGTCTTTTATTCCGGAAGATTTCGGCGCAATGAAATCGGACATGCACTGATTCGGGCGTGGAACGCCATCGACCACCGGTTTTTCGTTTTGCTGTCGGACACCGTAATAAGTAAAGGCGACATTGGAGCGCGATTCATCGGTATAGATTTCAATATCGTCATCGTTGACAGTGTTGGCAGGCATCAATGCCAGTGTGGCATTCGCCGTCAGCCATTTACCACGGACCAGTTTCTCCAGCATCTTCTGGCCATCGGCAAAAACCTTTCTGGCCATTTCACCGTGGACGGCATCGTTTAAGATGGTTGGATACGAACCGGACAAATCCCATACCCGGAAAAACGGCGACCAGTCGATATAATCGACAAGCGTGGCCAGATCGATGTTTTTCAGGAAACGCTGACCGAGATAAGTTGGCCGTTTTGGTGCATCCTTTCCCTCAAATGATAATTTTGCCTTGTTTTTGCGTGCGTCTTCAATCGGCAAAAGCTTCTGGGGTTTTTTCTGGGCATGCAATTCACGGATATGCTCGTAATCGTCCGACAGAACCTTGAGATATTTCTCGCGAATGCTGTCTGATAGCAGTGCCTGAATGACCGTCACCGTTCTGGAGGCATCCGTCACATGGACGACAGGGCCTTCATAATTCGGTGCGATCTTGACTGCAGTATGGGTTTTGCTGGTGGTTGCGCCACCAATGAAAAGCGGAATGTTGCGTGAGCGGAAATATTCATCCCGTTGCATTTCCCCGGCAACGTACATCATTTCTTCCAGAGACGGTGTAATCAGGCCGGACAAACCAATGGCATCGGCGTTGACTTCCTTGGCCTTGGCGAGGATTTCCGCGCAAGGAACCATTACCCCCAGATTGACGACTTCGAAATTATTGCACTGGAGGACAACAGCGACGATGTTTTTACCGATATCATGAACGTCACCCTTGACTGTGGCAATCACGATTTTTCCGTTTGTCTTGCTGCTGCCACTCAGGCGTTTCTCTTCCTCGATATAAGGAACCAGATGCGCAACGGCCTGTTTCATGACACGCGCGGATTTGACGACCTGAGGCAGGAACATTTTGCCTTGCCCGAAGAGATCGCCAACGGCATTCATGCCGTCCATCAAGGGGCCTTCGATGACCTCAATCGGTTTGCCACCAGTTTTCAGCGTATCCTGCAGTGCTTCTTCAGTGTCTTCAATAATGAAATCCGTTACGCCATGCACAAAAGCATAAGACAGGCGTTTGTTAACGGAGTCTTCTCTCCATTGAAGGTTTTCACCTTCTTTCTTGTCGCCGGACTGGAATTCACTGGCAACGTCAATCAGGCGTTCCGTTGCATCTTCGCGGCGATTCAGGACAGCATCCTCAACCCGTTCACGCAGAGCTTCCGGAATTTCGTCGTAAACACCCATCATGCCTGCATTGACGATACCCATCGTCATCCCGGCTGAAATGGCGTGATACAGGAAAACAGTATGGATTGCCTCACGGGCTGGATTATTGCCGCGCAAACTGAAACTGACGTTGGAAACGCCACCGCTGATACGGGCATTCGGCAGGTTATTCCTGATCCAGCGGGTCGCTTCGATAAAATCGACCGCATAATTGTTATGCTCTTCGATACCGGTCGCGATCGCAAAAATATTCGGGTCGAAAATAATGTCTTCGGCAGGGAAACCGACTTCATTGACCAGCAAGTCATAAGCCCGTTTGCAGATGTCGATTTTCCGCTGATACGTATCGGCCTGTCCCTTTTCATCGAATGCCATTACGATAATAGCGGCACCATAACGGCGGCACAGTTTGGCATGATGGATGAATTCTTCTTCGCCGTTTTTCAGTGAAATGGAGTTGACGATCGACTTGCCCTGCAAGCATTTCAGGCCGGCTTCGATGACTTCCCATTTGGACGAATCCAGCATGACCGGAACGCGGGAAATTTCCGGTTCAGACGCGATCAGATTCAGGAAGCGCTTCATCGCACTGACCGAATCCAGCATGGCTTCATCCATGTTGATATCGATAATCTGCGCGCCGTTTTCAACTTGCTGGCGGGCGACTGCTAACGCGTTATCGTATTCCTCGTTCAGGATCATGCGTGCAAACGCTTTGGAACCCGTCACATTGGTCCGTTCGCCGACATTGACGAACAAGGATTCATCGTCGATTTTAAAAGGCTCCAGACCGGACAGGCGCATGGCTGGAGGAATAGTCGGGATTTTTCTCGGAGGCAAAGGTGTGACCGCTTTCGCGATAGCGCGAATATGGTCAGGCGTCGTACCGCAACATCCGCCCACAACATTGATAAAGCCGCTTTCGGCGAATTCCTTCAAAAAGGCTGAGGTATCTTCAGGCAATTCGTCAAAGCCTGTTTCGCTCATCGGGTTGGGCAAGCCGGCATTCGGATAAATGCAGATATGCGTATCGGCAATCCGCGACAGTTCCTCAACATAAGGCCTCATCAGTGCGGCACCCAGTGCGCAGTTCAGCCCGACCGTCAAAGGACGCGCATGGCGGATGGAATACCAGAAAGCCGTCACGGTTTGTCCCGACAGGATACGGCCGGAAGCATCCGTCACCGTACCGGAAATCATGATCGGCAGTTTTTTGCCGGATTCTTCGAAAAACGAATCAATCGCGAAAAGAGCGGCTTTACAGTTCAGGGTATCGAAAACCGTTTCGACCAGTAGCAGGTCGGCACCGCCTTCGACCAAGCCCCTGATCTGTTCCATATACGCCTCGACCAGTTGATCGAACGTGACATTACGGGCACCCGGATCGCTGACAT
Organism: Oxalobacter formigenes; assembly: GCA_019424645.1. Taxonomy (GTDB): domain Bacteria; phylum Pseudomonadota; class Gammaproteobacteria; order Burkholderiales; family Burkholderiaceae_D; genus Oxalobacter; species Oxalobacter formigenes_D. Next base: position 20,206 of record JAHYZB010000048.1, on the reverse strand, counting down.
CGGGTGAGATCGATGCTGTTTTTGGGGTCGGTCCAATGGAGCCCGCCACGAAACGAGGGTTGTCAGGCGTTGAATACTTGTCACAAATTTCACGGGCGATTTTCGCCGATTGCACATTCATCTCATAAACGAGATGTGCCATGTGATAGTCGCCTTGGGCAATCGAAGTCGCACCAAACGTGTTGGTTTCGATCACATCTGCGCCGGCCTTCAGGTATTCTTCATGAATGGCTGAAATAATGTGCGGCTGGGTCAGGGACAACAGTTCATTGTTTCCCTTGACGAACAGTTCGCGTTCGCTTTCGGAAGCGGGGGGCACAAAATTGGCAAACCGGCCTTCGGGGCCACCCCGATAATCCTCTTCGGTCAGTCCGTAACGCTGGATCATCGTACCCATTGCACCGTCCAGAACAAGAATGCGTTTGGACATGATTTCGCGAAGACGGGCTTCAGTTGAGGTTTTTTCTGTCGAGGTCATTTTTATTGAAGAAAACTGTTTAATTATTTCCGGATTCCAATTGTGTCAAAAACGGAGCAACAAGATGAAAATTATACTTTAATCAACCAGACCAGACGAACGGCAGGGTTAATATCGATTGTTCAAACCCAACATCATCTGATTTGTCATGGATAAAATGTCAAAACGGATTTACTTTTATCTTTGATAAACGATATAAAGATTAAACATCGAAAAATGAGAAAATAGATGTTTCCATATGGGAACTCGGTATGATGAGACTTTTTTACCGTCTTTTTCCGCAATACAGTCTCAAATAACATGAATAAAATCAAAGGCTATCTTTATGGCTGTATTTCTTCCGCGACTTACGGGCTGGTTCCCCTGTTTACATTGCCCCTGATGTCCCGTGGAATGCATTACGATAGCATCCTGTTCTATCGCTATTTTTTTGCGACCCTGTTTCTGGGAGCAGTCCTGAAGCTGACGGGCAAATCATACAGGCTCGAACGTGCCGATATCCTGCCACTTATGGGTCTTGGAAGTCTTTTCGCGTTGTCGTCGCTGTTTCTTTTCATGAGTTACCTCTACATGGAATCGGGGATTGCCTCGACCATCCTGTTTTTTTATCCAATACTGGTGACACTCATCATGGCGATTTTTTTCAAGGAGAAAATTACCTGGGCGACAATCACATCCATCATGCTGGCATTCGTGGGTATTGGCCTGCTCTACAAAGGGGACAAGGGAATGTCATTGAGCATGTTTGGCATATTCATCGTTTTTCTGTCGGCACTGGCTTATGCGCTTTATATCGTCGGCGTCAATAAAACACGCGTCAATACAATGGACGGGGACAAACTGACCTTTTATGCACTGCTCGTCGGAAGCGGCATTTTCTTCATCAAACTGGGATTCGGGGCGAATCTGGAAATGATCTCCGGTGTCGCTTCATGGTTCGACATCATCATGCTGGCGCTGGTTCCAACCGTTGTATCCTGCGTTGCAATGGTGTGGGCAGTTCACAACGTCGGCTCGACCGTTACGGCCATTCTCGGAGCGCTCGAACCGTTAACGGCTGTTTTTGTGGGTATCGTCGTGTTTCACGAACCGCTGACCGTCAATATGGCTGTCGGCATATTCATGATCATACTGGCCGTGATCGTCATTATTGTGGGCAAATCTCTCAATATATCTCTAGCTTCCATCAAGGCGCTTGCCCATAAAATCATACAAAAATAAATCCTGTCCATTAGCGAAATGGACAGGATTTATTTATTATCCGGAACCGGTTATTTCAGCGATTTCAATTTTTTCTCAAGTGATTCAGCATCGATAGCGCCTGCTACGCGAGTATTGTCAGTAAAGAAAATAGTCGGTGTTCCACTGACTTTGAGTTTTTGTCCCAGCTCGCGAATTTTTTCATTAGGGAAGTTGCAATCGGCTTTTGCCTTTTCCGGTGCATTCCCATTCAGCATCCAGTCTTCCCATGCTTTTGCAGGGTTGGCCGAACACCAGGCATTTTTCGAAATCTCAACCGAATTGGCCGACAGAATATTGTACGGATAAAGATAAACCGTCACATTGTCGATTTCTTTCAGGTTGCCTTCAAACCGTTTGCAATAACCGCAATTCGGATCGGAAAAAACGGCGATTTCCCGTTTCCCGTTTCCCTTCACGATCTTGATGGCCAGATCTTTTGGCAGATCGGCAAACCGGGTAACCATCTTTTTAAGTTTTTCCTCAGTGTAATTCTCTCTCGTTTCCAGATTCATGATTTCGCCGAGAAACAGATATTGAGCCTGTTTGTCCGTATAAACGAGATTGTTTCCGATGCTGACTTCATACAAACCCATATAAGGTGTTTTGACAATGGCGCTCCTGGGAACGTCGACACCAAGATAGTTTTGCAGGCGTTGCTGGATACGGGCTTCTGGTGAAGTCGCCGCCGCATGGGCAAGACATCCCGCCAGCAACAGGGCAGCGAGTGAAAAACGTCTCAGAAAAGTTGCGAGGAAATATTTCATTATGATTCCTTAAAAAGACATGGCGAATTGTACAGACAGTTTACCGAAAATTTTACGTAGTGATTTATGTGCTAATTTTAGGCGTCAAAATTTATTGCAAGCTATTGAATAAAGAGATTTTTTTAAAAAAGTCATTGAATCCCTGCATGATTTAAAAAGCGCCTGTTCCGTTCGAAACAAGGGCGCAAAACAAATCATGCGCATAAAACTGGCCGAAGTTCTTTCAACGACGTTTTTGATTTTTTCGATCATTCCTTTTTCCGTCCAGAGACAAAACAACAGCGCTCTCATTTTTTACGATTATTGTCTTACTTCTATTATTCCTTGTCATAGTTAGGCGGTGCCAGCAAATCATCTTCATCAGAATGCCAATGCCTAATTGGTTCTTTCATGACAATCGATATCTCATCAAAAGATATATCCAAAGCAGAAACAGATAATGAGAGCATACGTAAATCATTTGTAATGATCGATGCGTGGCAGAGTAAAAGGCGGCGGTTGAATCAGAAGGATTTTCACAGAGATATCGCCCAAATTAAGGGGAAGCACAGAGGTACACACGAATAATTGTGTTGCTGGTTTGAATAACCTCATTCTTATATAATGAATAGCGACAAGATGTGCATTTTTTTTGCTACAATGCACGCTTCGCTGATGTAGCTCAGTTGGTAGAGCAACTGATTCGTAATCAGTAGGTCGGAGGTTCGACTCCTCTCATCAGCACCAAAAGATTATTTCAAGCCGTCCCAAGAAGTACATTAACCCGCATAAATTCAATGAGTTATGCGGGTTTTTTGTATCTGTCGTCCGGGAAAGTCCGATTCCGTCCGTTGACATCCACGGTATTTGGGGGCACGATTGGGGGCATATTTTGAGGCTGCCCCCATTTTGTTTTGAAGATGCCCCCAAAAATTCTTTCAAGGATGCCCCCATCATGGCAAAGATCATCAAACCGCTTTCGCCTGTCCAGATAAAAAACGCCAAACCGCAGGACAAAGCATACAAACTGTTTGATGGCGGCGGCCTGTATCTGGAAGTCTTTCCAACCGGTTCCAAACTGTGGCGCATGAAATTCCGTCAGGCCAGTGGCAAGGAAAGCCGTCTTGCGTTCGGCAGTTATCCGGAAGTCTCGCTGGAACAGGCACGCAGGAAGCGCGAGGAAGTACGCAAGCTGAAGGCGGAAGGCATCGACCCGGCAGAAAAGCGCAAGGAGCAACAGGCCGCCAAACAGGCTCAGGTGGAAGCCGTCAGGGTTCAGAATGAAAACACTTTCGAAAAGGTCGCCAGACGCCTGTATGCCAGCAAGCAGGGCAGGACGACGGAGGATTACCGCAATACGATGTTACGCCAGTTTGAATTGCATCTTTTCCCTTCAATAGGCCAGAAAAACATGGTTGATATCGAGGGAAAGGAACTGTTTGACCTGTTCAAGTCGATAGCGGGCAAGATGAACAGCCGGGGTAAGCCTATGACCTACATGGCAAAGAAACTCTGTCAGTGGTCAGCCGAGGTTTACGATCTGGCAAATGTCGAGAACAGCGGTTTCAATTTGAACAATCCCTGCCGTTCCATCATCAAGTTTTTACCGAAACACGAAACGGAACACATGGCCCGGATCGGTTTTGACGAACTGCCCCAATTCATTCAGGCGTTGCAGAACTATGGCGGTCATGTCCTGACAAGAGCGGCCATCTGGATGCTGCTTTATACCGGGATGCGCCAGACCAGTGTCCGCCATGCGCAATGGAGTGATTTTGATCTGGACAAGGGTATCTGGAATCGCAAGCCTGAAAAGTCGGACAGGTACGTTCATATGATCCCGTTACCGGTTCAGGCGGTAAAGCTGCTTCATGAAATCAGGCCGCTGACCGAAGGCAATCCTGCCAGACTGGTCTTTCCGAGCGTTTTTGCCGGTCAACTGAAAATGAGCGAGGCGGCAGTAGGGCAGGCCATCGAGCGCATGGGCTTTGCCATGACCGGTCACGGCTTGCGTGGCGTTGTCAGTACCGGCCTGAATGAGTTGGGCTTTTCACCGCGACTGGTGGAAGTCCAGTTAGGCCACAAGAAAGGGGATGCCATCGAAGCGGCCTATAACGATGCCAAACATTTGAATGACCGTTTGAAGATGATGCAGAAATGGGCGGATTATCTCGACCATCTGAAAACAATGGCAAAAGTAATCCCGATGAGAGGAAGCGCCGCATGATCATTTGATCGTGCCTGACACCACTCTATGACTGACGCCCATTTTTCCATTGATGAATTTGAGAATTTTTATACCGCTGTCCTGCCCAGCTTACGCCGCATTTCCCGTGAGACAAAAGGAGAGTACACGGTTGACGATCTGAAAAACGAAGCATGGGTATTGGTGTTTGAACTGCAGGAAAAAGGAATAACTGACAATCTCTCCAGTCCCCAATTTCAAGATAATATTCTCGGCCGTCTATTCAATCGTTTTTGTAAATTCACCAATAAGCTGGTGCGTTATGCTGTTCGACTTGATGACAAGGACGACGATGCAGACGACGGCAAGAAAAACTATTGGCTGGATGGCCTGACCGCCTCCCACGAAGATGATCCGTTCCTGAAACTGTGCAAGCTCGAGGAAATGCAGGAAAAGGAAAAACATCTTCAATCCAGCTATTCGGAAGCCATGGCATATGTCAATCTTCTGGAAAATTTCCACACAGACCGAAAAGCTATTTCAGAACATCTTTCATTATCTTGGAAGTGGATATTGCAGAAAATGCGAAGGGCACGCTGTTGGGTGAAAAAACAATGCTTTTTGTTTGATGGTGTCGAAATCATCGATGACCAGTTCATGCCTCCCCCGAACAAGCTTCAAAAGCAAAAACCTTTTACCCGTGCAGAATATGCCCTTATCGAACAGGAACAGCGTCGTTTACAGAAAAGGCTTTTTCCCCAGGCATATATTCCGATCAGCGTGATTAAACACTGAGATAGACAAAATCTCAGCCTGTTATTTTCCCATCAGTTTGCGGGCATAGCGCACACCATGCACATGGGAAATCTTGGTCATATCAAAGTATTTTTTCCCGTCTTTGGAAAACTCCCAGCTGCCATGTCCTGATTCTCGATAATCAACAGGGGTATCGTCAGCTTTTGCCAAACGCGCACGGGACAACACCCGAATCTTTCCGGCTGCAATGCGTTTGTCCTGTTTTTCACTTTCAGCGGTTGTATTGCCGATAAATGGATGTTTTCGGAAACTGCGGCTCATAATGCTCAGTCCTGTGTTGGCGAACTTTCTTTATCTATTATTGAAAAGACCTGCTTTAAAGGGCATAGGCCGTACTTGTCCCACGCCATAATGAGACGATTTCTTCTATTTTTGAGATGGCCTTATTCTATAACAATACAATTAAGGTTAATAACGTATTATATAAAACAAACTAATCTTAACCAGACAGTAAAAAATGAATAAGCCTGGACGTCCATATAATGTGTTCGATCAAGAGTTTGTCGAACATTTCGTTCCCCAGTTTTTTGCAGAACTTCCCACAGAAAATTTCGAAAAAGTAAAGAAAAGATTCATGGCAATTCGCCAGCGTAAACTTTCCGCTCCCGCATTGGAGTTGTTACTTGCAAAGTCGTGGGTGAATTTTCAAAATGCTTTAGAGCTAATTTGCCAACTCCAAAAGAGTGATAATCTGGCTAATTCGATAATCGAAGCAAATAATTTAGAAGATGATGTAACAGACCAAGTATTGAAACAACTGCTACAACAAGTGAATCTTCTCCTCCAAAAGCCAAAAGAGATTGCCAGAAAAGGAGGCTTGGGACGGGCGGCAAAATATGATCGGCTAAGAGAAGAAACCATTCGATTGTATGAAAGCCAGAACTGGAAAAGTGCGGCAGCTGCCGCTCTCGCCATTACTCCGCAAATCGTTGAAATGTCACGTAACGGAAATGGAGACTTGGCTCCCACTACGTCCAAGCCACTTGCATGGATCAGGGAATACATCAGAATGAAAAAAAACTCGAGCTAAGCACGATGTACTTTTAACTGGCAGGTTGCACAACGTACCTGGTTGTGCTGCTTTCGAGAATTGTTTGATCTCCTTAAAGTTTGTCGTACCGAAATGATCGGTATTCATCTTTATAGGAATCGACAAGTATGGAAACAATTTTAAGGCTTCCCCACGTACAAAAAAGAACCGGACTGAGCAAATCCACAATATACAACCTCATCAAGGCCGGAGAATTGAATCCTCCAATACGGCTTGGAACACGGGCTGTTGGATGGCTTGAAAGCGATATCACCCATTTTATAGAAGGCCGGATACGCGTCGTCAGTATAAGTGCTTCGCCAGATAATGGCGGAATGAACTCAGGCAATTCAATGCCAAAGTCTCACAAGAAGAAACTGTGAGGCCATCTTCATGAGTAAAAATAAATTTGTGGATCCGCATGGGCGCCATATCCGAGTATATGTTGATTTGTTGAATAGCCCTGCGTATCGGGTACTTGGTTTTTCTGCAAAAGCACTATTTTTCGATCTTCGCTCAAAAATCACGAGAACCAACAATGGGAACATAAGCGCTACGCTGTCTGACCTCAAGCATTACGGATGGAACTCTTCGGCCACGCTCTCAAAATCCCTGTATGAATTGCGAGCACTGGGATTCATTGACGTGACCGTCGAGGGAGGATTAAAGCAGGGACGTCGAATGCCTTCCCTTTATCGTTTTACGGATTTAGTAGTGTTTGAACAACCAAAACTGGGCATCCAGCCTCTTCGTGAAACACGGGATTATTCACAGTTCAAAAGTGTGTCGGAAGCAAAATTCCGCTTGAAAACACGATGTGCCGAACTGAAAGAACTGGGAAAGAAGAAACAGCAATCCAATAAAAAATTGCCTGTTCAGATCTAGAACCATACCAATTTGAATTATGAATGGCAGTCCCTTAATTCCAATTCGTAAAGCAAACTCTGCATATACGGTCTGATTCAAAAAACAAACTTTGAAATATTATTTGAAAAGCCTGAAAACCCTCATGAATAAAGGGTTTTCAGGGACTTGGCGAAAATATTCTTGAGATTGGACGATATTCAAAATCTGAACTTCTTTTATATATTGCCATACATGGGAATGAACTGATGGGGCAAAAAGTACTCTCGAAATTAACCCGAAATTTCGAGTTTTTGGAGCAGTATCGTACAAGAGCTTGCTATGTATGTTCGGTGGGAATGTGACAAGAATTGAGAAGGTATTGGGCTTTCCAACAAAAAACCTTCAGCTCTGGTAGGTAAGCTTCAACGCCGCTACTAGCGTGACCGGCCTCTATTGACTGGCTGAAAGGCTTCTGGCTCATTGGTACCTCATGTATGAGCAGGTGGCGGTTGCATCTTGATGGTTGGACTTACTAAATGCTCTGTCTGTCCTGGGTAGAGCGAACATCTAGTGGTCAGTGTTTGCTCTCGTGTGCAGATATTTGCTGCCTTATTCGGATGTAAGCGTTTGACAATCGTCCATTGTCTAACTATATTAAAAATAACTTTAAAGTGGGGGGGTATTCGGCACAGTTTCCCCGTTACAGTAGTGCTTTAATAGAACCAAACACCATTTAGACGAGAATACTCGCAATAGAGAGGTGTTTGATGAGAAAGCAAAGACGCACGTTTACATCTGAATTGAAGAAACAGGCGCAAATCTGGTGCTGGATAAGAAATATAGTCACATCGAAGCAAGCCGTTCGGCTGATCTGACCTCATTGTGCAGGCATTGAAAATGGCTTTTGAGCAGCGGAGGCGCACACAAGGTGTGAAGTTCCATTTGGATCAGGGTAGCCAATATGCTAGACGCCAGTTCCGACAAAGGTTGTGGCGCTACCGCAGTCAGAATATTTAGGGAGAAGGATAATCCGACTCTTAAAGATTAGTTTGCCCAACATTACATGATTAAAGCCATCACATCCCTAATTCGCCTACTCGCCAACAGCCTCAATAGCATTTTGTCTTGGCTGGAAAGCAAAGACAGTTCCGCTAGCGCCCAAGCGAAATTTGTGGACCTAGCCCCGATTGATACGGCAGACAAGGCTGGCGTGTATTCCGAAGCGATTCTGTTTGCGACGAACAATACGAAGGTTTCCAATATTGCTCTAACTGGTCCATATGGTTCAGGGAAAAGTAGCATCATCCAGACCTTCTTGAAGAAGTATCGGCGGCCTGCGCTTCGTATCTCTCTCGCTGCGTTCGTTTCAGAGGCTGATTCGGAGGGCAAGAAGGTGAGCCGTCAAGAAATTGAGAGAAGTATTCTTCAGCAAATGTTGTATGGCGCTGACGCAAACAAACTCCCACTGTCACGGTTCAAGAGAATTCAGTCGCCTAGTGTTTGGTCGACCGTTAAGTCTCTTTATATAACACTTGGAATTCTCGCGCTTTGGTATGTGTTTAATCGGCGAGAAGACATCATAAGCGGCACCTTCTTTACTCCCTTTGAACTCAGCAATGCATTCAGCCTGGGGATCTGCGCGTTCGCAGTAGTTTTCCTATGGATGACACTGCATCACTTTTACGTTGCAAGTTTCGGTCTGTCACTCAAGAGCATCTCATTGAAGGACGTTGAAATAAGGCCGGCACATGACGATCAGACATCAATACTGAATCGCCATCTAGACGAAATACTCTACTTCTTCCAATCAACCGATTACGATCTCGTAATCATCGAGGATCTAGATCGATTCAAAGACGCAGAGATTTTTGTCACACTGCGCGAAATTAATAGCCTCGTAAACGAGAATGCGGGCGTGAAACGGACCATCAGGTTCCTCTACGCCTTGCGCGATGACATGTTTATAAACACCGATCGAACCAAGTTTTTCGAATTTATTGTTCCCGTGATACCGATCATCAATACGTCAAATTCGATCGACATGGTATTGGAGCAAGGGAGAAGGCTTGCGCTTGATGAACGTCTCGATAAACAGTTTCTGAGAGAGGTCTCACGCTACCTGAACGATCTGAGGTTGATTCAAAACATCTTTAACGAATACGCCATTTATGTAGCCAATTTGGAAATTGATGGAGAGAATCTGCTTGACGCCAACAAACTTCTCGCGATCCTAATCTGTAAAAACGTCTATCCAAGGGACTTTGAACAATTGCACCGGGGCGAGGGAACTCTCGCTGAAATATTAAACGGCCAAGACGAGCTCATTAAGCATGGTGAAGCCAGATATAGGACTGAGATTGAAGAGCTCGAAAAGGAACTTGAAGTTGCTGAGCGACAAACTCCTTCAGACCTAGGGGAGTTGCGAAAAATCTATGCTATGGCTCTGATTGAGAAACTTCCACAAAATGCTATCTGCG
>JAHYZB010000048.1:828-10379 GCA_019424645.1 Oxalobacter formigenes | reverse complement strand
TGCGTCATGCCTGATAATTATGGAACATGGGTTTCGCTTTCCCAACTAGCCAGTCACGATTCGTTCGAACAACTGATTGTGGCAACGCGTCTCCGTTGCCAACTCAATAATAACCAAACTTGGGTAGATGTTTCCAACTTGCAAGCCGAAGTGGACTCTCAAAAATCCTACCTGCAACGCAAGGAGGAGATCGAAAGTAAAGGGGCTGACAGTAAGAACAAGTTGCTACGCCGAATACACCATCTCAGATTAAGCATCCGAACACTTCGCATGACTAAGCTCAATGAGCTGTTGCGTTTAGATGCCGACCACATGGATGAGCTTTTCAAAGGTTTCGAAGAGAATGGAGAACTCGCCCGCTTTTTGATCTTAGAAGGTCATCTCGACGACACCTACTACCAATACACTTCACTCTTTCACTCAGGCCGTTTATCGCCAAATGACAACAGGTTTCTGATCCAAATACGAGCATTCGTCACGCCTGAGCCGAATTTTCCACTCGACAATCCCAAAGAAGTCATCGCAGCGATGCGAGATGAGGACTTCCGACAGGGCTATGTCTTGAACGTTAAGCTCGTCGATAACCTGCTGGCTGATGGGAGTCTCTACCTTGATCACGTTCAAAAACTTTTCGAGCTTCTCTCATCTGAATTCGAGAGCTGCGAAGACTTTTTCAGTGCTTATTACACAAGCGGCCTTGACGTTTCAGTGCTTCTTCTGGGATTAGTCAACGCATGGAAAAACTTTGTGCCAGCTGCCATTGCCAGCTCCAACAATATCTCTCACGTTACCCAGCTAATCGCGCATCTACCGGTAAGCTTGCTCAAAACGCTCGCCACAGACTTTCACGAACTATCAGAGTTTGTTGCTGCGAACCTCCCGGAAATTCTGCTACACTCACCCGAACTAACACCGGAACGCCTTAAATGCCTCGACTTTGAAGTCAAAGATCTGGCTGCAATTAAAGAGCACTCCGAAATTGTACGCTTCATGTTTGAGGAGGGACTGTACGGGCTCACGATAACGAACCTGGAACATGTTTACCAAGAGATTTTGGGACAGAGCGATCTCAAGTCAATGCGCGCGAGAAATTTCACCACACTCCGTGCAACGAATAACGCAATCTTGATGAAGAGGGTGGAGCGTGATTTCAGTCTTTACTTGCGCGATATTCTTTTGGGGCAGCAAGAAAACTCAGAGGAAGATATTCCCGCTATCCTAGCAATTCTTAGCCACGATACACTTGATCAAGATGATCTTCGGAAGTTTCTTGAGAGGCAGACAGCCCGATTACCGACTCTAGAGGGTGTGTCTGAGAAATTGCACGCAACACTTTTCCAGCTAAATGCAATTGAGGCAACCTGGATGAATTGCCTCGCTTTCATAGAATCTAAGGGGTTTGAGGAAAATAGCCTAACCGGGTATCTTGATCTGGATGTTGTCCGTGAAGCCATCCTGCAACATCCCATACCAAGCGACTCGGAATCGCTGAAGCTGCGTCTGTTCCTTCTCAATGCGGGTTCGATATCTGATGCCGCTTACAAAGATTATGCCCATGCTCTGCCAAACGAGTTTACAAATCTGCCCCAAGAGCTCGAGCCACACAAGCTTCGAATTCTCATATCCGAAGGAAAGATTACATTCACTAAGGAAATCTTCGATGCACTCGCGGCAAATAAGGATTTGCAGGTACTGTTAATCGCGTCCAACATCGACAAATACTTGACTGACCCCAACAGCTTCGAGCTCGACGACGATTTCCGAGACGAACTTTTACGATCTGATATCGAGAATGCAGCCAAGCTCGGGGTAGTTTCATTAATGGACCTGGAGGCGCTCACAGACCTACCTGAACGCTCAGCACTTATCGGCCCGATCATTAAAAGTGCAGACGCCAACATATCTGGAATTGGCGTGAGCAGCGCTCAGTCTTTAATAATAAATTCTAGGCAAACAGAGACACAGATTTCACTCTTTAATAAATACCATTTATTTATGTCAGATGACGAAGTGCGTCATGTCTTGGCTAATTTACCGCAACCATTTTCCAAAATTAAAACGGGGTATGCATCACCGAGACTGAAGAACACCCCTGAGAATCGGGATTTAGTTCAATGGCTTGATTCAAGAAATATTATCTCGTCATGGAGTGACGATCATAGATTTACTGACGAAATAAAAGTAAATCTTTATAGACATTGATAAGCTGATCCCAAACTTTGCACTATCTCGACGTCAGCGATGCCATACCGGAAACGGCCATACACCGCACGACCGATTTTTGTCATAGCGGTTGTTCAGTGCTAGTCATCGATCTGATGTACTGTAACAAAATTTCGGTACAATAGAGGTACAGTGACCAGTTTTCACTAAATCAGCTAAAATACTCAAACTAACGTAAGATGACCGGGTCGCCATAAGCATCAAAGAACATCTTATCCAAGTCAACGATACCTTTTTGAATCAGCGGCAGAGAGCTCATGCCATATTCTCCTGCATAGAAGCCTGTAGCTCGTTGTCTACGCCGAACTGTAGTGGTCAAGTATTTCCGGACACAGAATCAAGTTTTTCTTCGACTACAGCAGGAGCCAATCCATTATTGAACTGATGTGGTCGTATACAGTTGTACCTGTGCATCAGATAATGACGGAAATCCCGATGTGCCTGCTGTCCTGTCATGTAACCAGTATTCGGTTTCCATTCTGATTTCAGGCTTCTGAACAATCTCTCCCTCGGTGCATTATCCGGACAATTTCCGCGGCGAATCATACTCTGCCTGATTTGGTATCGCAAGAACCGTTGCCGGAATTTTCGGCTACCACATTGACCGCCCTGATCGGAGTGGAACATCATACCTTGTGGACGATCACGCTGTTCAATGGCCATTTCAAATGCCTGTACCACGAGGTCAGCATCGGCCGAACAGCTTGCTTCAATGTGGCTATAGTTCTTGTCTAGCACAAGACTTGCAGCCTGTTCCTTGAATGCGAATGAAAACGTTTGTCTTTACCAAGACCAATCCAACGCAAGGCTGCATTCAGGGCATTGTCGCTCATTGGATGACTATTCGTGCGTGCATGACCAAGTTTATTGTAAATACTTGTTCAGACAGATCCTGTTTTTGATCTCATAATTCTTCCGGTATTTTTCCTGCCTGCAGACAGATCAAACTGGTAGCAGATTGCTATTTAATTTGGGAAAAATGCATGACATAATGTCAGCAGTTTGTCCCAGCGATTTAATGGAAAAACAAATGAATATTTCTGACTATAACGAGGCTCATCAGGTATTGTCCAAAGTGCGCGAACGTTACACGCAAAAGGAACTGGCCTCTCTTTTACATTATTCACCACGTCATATTTCGCGCTGGGAATCGGGGCAGATCGAAATACCTTTTGCACTTCTTCCGGCACTCAGGGTGATTGCTTCAAAACCTGCCAAGATGAAACCTGAAAGCAAATTTACCTTTATTGATCTGTTCGCCGGTATCGGCGGTATCCGGATGGGGTTTGAGGCTCAGGGTGGTCGCTGTGTCTATACCAGCGAATGGGACAGTTATGCCCAGAAAACCTATGCGGACAACTTCCCGGATGATCATAATATTGCCGGTGACATCACAAAGGTAGATGCGGCTGACATACCGGATCATGATGTCCTGCTGGCCGGTTTTCCCTGCCAGCCGTTCAGTCTTGCCGGTGTTTCCAAGAAAAATGCCATGGGGCGTCCGCACGGGTTTGAATGCGCCACGCAGGGAACCCTGTTTTTTGATGTCGCCAGAATTATTGCAGAAAAGAAGCCTAAGGCCTTCCTGCTTGAGAATGTCAAAAACCTGCTTTCCCATAACAAGGGGCATACCTTTTCGGTTATTAAAGACACGCTGCAACGCGAACTTGGCTATCACATCACATGGCGCGTTATTGATGGGCAGCATTTTGTCCCGCAACATCGTGAACGTATCCTGATCGTTGGCTTCCGTGAAAAAACCGGTTTTGACTGGGATGCTCTCCAGCTTCCACAACTCGGAACCGATACGCCGAAACTGAAAGATATTCTTCATCCTGAAGATGGAACGGAAACGGATGTGGACGACGGCAAATATATTGACCAGACCGGAAAGGTTCATGACAAATATATCCTGTCTGACAAGTTGTGGAACTATCTGCTGGCCTATGCAGAAAAACACCGGGCCAAGGGAAACGGTTTCGGCTGCAGCGTGGTGAAGCCGGAAAATACCTCCAGAACATTGTCTGCCCGATATCACAAGGACGGTTCCGAAATCCTGATTTATCGCGGTGAAGGCAAGAATCCGCGTCGCCTCACTCCAAGAGAATGCGCAAGGCTGATGGGCTATCCGGACGATTTCAAAATTAACGTCTCCGATACAAGAGCCTACAAACAGTTTGGCAATTCGGTCGTCATGCCCCTGATGGAACACGTCGCTTCCCTGATGCAGCCATGGATCCTTGAACTGAAGGAACGCGAGGAAAACGCAGTTATTCAGGAACAGCTCAGTTATGACTGATATTGTTGATCCGGAGACGCGGCACCGGATGATGTCCGGTATTCGCGGAAAAAATACGAAGATCGAGGTGCTGGTCCGCAAGGGGCTTTTTGCAAAAGGTTTTCGTTACCGGATCAATGATAAAAATTTACCCGGCAAGCCGGATATTGTCCTGCCAAAATACAAGGCCGTGATTTTCACGCATGGCTGTTTCTGGCACGGCCATGACTGCCATCTGTTCAAATGGCCCTCCACACGCCCGGAGTGGTGGCGCAGCAAGATAGGGGGAAATCGTGAACGGGACAATCATGTCAGGGAACTGCTTGAAAAGGCCGGCTGGAGACAGTGCCATGTATGGGAATGCGCCCTGAAAGGAAAACACCGCCTTGATGCTGACAATGTTATTGATGAGCTGGTAAAGTGGTTGCAGGGTAACAGCGAGACGCTTGAAATCAGGGGGAGAACGGAATGATTGAAACCTTGTCAGGACTGGTGGCTCTGATGAAGTCATATGGTGCTGTCCGCTTTTATGCCAAAAAGCTGGCACCGAATGACAATTCAAAAAATCAGGTTTATCTGGGCGGCGATTTTTCGGTTCTCAATATCATTCCCCATCAGGGTATCTATACAGACGATTCCAGCTCTGCCGGGAGTGTGCGAAACCGTGCCAAGGCAGACGTATCGTTTTCATGGATTGACCAGAATGGCCGGCAAGATGCTCCCAATACCCGGCTCATTCTTTATCCAAAATATCCCGAAGTCCGGATGTCCGGTTTTCTGAAAGGCGCGAAGAATGCACCTTCCGATGTCATGGCTGTACGTGATGAAGGCCGGGTTCTTTTTATTGGTGTGACACCAGACGGGCAAATTCTTGGATATGCCGTTGGCCCGGATTCTTCCCTTGCCAAAGAAGTCTATGCTAAAACCGATCTGAAACAGATCGGGGTCTTTCTGGAAATTCCGCCTGAATCAGGCATGAAGGATACCCGGAAGCTGCTTCTCGACAAACTGACTGAAATTTGCAACAAGCACTGGATCATGTCGCAAAAGCTTGGAGTGGATCGTCTTCCAAAACCATACAAGGCAAGAAATGGTGGTGGCTATACACTTGAAGCCGAGCTGGGTATAACGCCAAACGGTTATTCCGAGCCGGATTATCTGGGGTGGGAAATCAAACAATATGCTGTCAGTAATTTCAGCGTTTATCGCCCGAAAGGAGTTGTAACACTGATGACTCCGGAACCCACAGGTGGCCTCTACAAGGACAAGGGCGTCCATGAATTCTTGAATCTGTATGGATATGCAGACAAGTCAGGCAAGGCTGACAGGAGGAATTTCGGAGGTATCTATACCTGCAGGAAGCATTTTCATGCAGACACAGGATTAAAGCTGATCTTGCAGGGGTATGACACGTCAAGCGGGAAAATCACGGATATGACAGGTGGAATCGTTCTGTTATCCAGAGACGATAAAGTTGCTGCCTCATGGAAATTTACCAATCTCATGGAACACTGGACCCGCAAACATGCGCAGGCTGCCTATATCCCCTCAATGTTCCGTGAACCTCCACCTGAATACGCCTATGGCCCGCGTATTCTTTTGTGCGAACAGACAGATTTCAGCCTGTTCCTGAAGGCAGTATCGGATTGTGCCGTTTATTATGATCCGGCTATCAAGATGGAAAAAGCCTCTTCAGGAAGTCCTGCCATCAAGCGCCGCAGCCAGTTCCGTGTCAGACATAATGAACTGGTCAGGATGTATTACAAGCATGAGTATGTGGAGCTTGTAATGCTATAGAAAAATCCCCGCCGTAGCGGGGAAAATATACGTTAGTTTTTATCAATGTATATTTTGAACGGTTTTTTCTTTGCTCGGATCACTACACCATTTTTGGTGATGGTCCAACGTAAGATAAACGTTCCTTTTTCGTCTGTATACATAAAGTAACCTTGTTAAACGGTTACCATCACTTACTATTAGATTGACAAAATTGCGTTATTTGTATATTATAAATTGCTAATTTATATAAATACATGTTCGACACCTATTGCTGAGCGCGGATGGAGAACACTCATGATAACTTGGTTTGCAGACCTTATTATCACAATCAAGGGCTTGTTATGTAATACATATCAAGCCTTTTTCTTTTAAAAAAGTGGTAATTGCTTCCCCTCGTTTTCAATTTTCAAATATTTCAGGATTGAATCTGCAAAATAATCGGCTTGAACTTCTGCGTCTTCGTTCTTTTTCTGGGCTGAATTTGACTGACGATGCAATAAAAGTCCATGAGCAAGAAAGCAGTGTCCTATCTCATGAAGGAAAACATACAAAGCATCTACATCTCCATTTGTAAGTTTTTCATACAAGCTGTTGGGCAGTGATATACACATGTCTCTCGGATCCCATATTGCCTCAGCAATACCCTCGAAAGTCCATTTCTCATCCTCGATTACATCGAAAATTAACGGAAATTGGGTGTTCCCATACATGCTTTCTAACGCCAGTATTAGATCACACCGATTATTTGCTTTAATTTTTAAATGACCAAGAATTAATTTCGCCACATTTGAAACTTGACGATCTGTTAAAGCTGGTACCCTACGTCCTCTGGGTATATATGTATCAGTAATAGAATCAATTCTTTGCATGTTTTCCTTTCCCAGAGTTGTGCAAAGTTTTCAAAAATTTTGCGGCAGCTTCGAGTTGTTCCGAGCTGAGTTTTGATTTGGCAAATCCAGATACTAATAATTGGTGTTGCAAAGGAAGTCCCTCGACAGAAACATTTTCATTTGAGGCATCTGCCAGAACTTCTATATCATCAATTGGGCAATTGAGATTCTTGAAATATTCATCTATTTTCAATACCCACGTGCTGGGAATCTTGCTTCTCCCTGTTTCCATTGCACTTAAAAATGCTGGCTTTACACCAAGATCATTTGCCATCATCATCATGGTCTTGCCAACTTTAGCTCTTGCTACGCGTATGGCGTGTCCGAATGCATTAAGTTTCATAAAGACCTCGTATCGTTTATTTCACAATCAATACAACAATTATACCACATCAGTATAACTTTTCAAGTGATTTGCTTGAAATTTTAAAGTAGATATTCTGCATTCTGTTGTTGAGTTGAAACATGAGAATTATAATAACTCAATGTATTAAATCATTTTTTTAGGGAAACCTTACGTTGAGTTAACAAAAAATTCAACTGATTTGTGTTATGATTTGTTGTAATCTAAAAGTCAGATGGACTATGGTCTGGTTGGTTAGGATGGCAGAATGTATGGCAATACTTTTGGGGGCACGTTTAGGGGCAGATTGTAGATGTGATTTCGTAAGTTGTTGTTTAATATATACAGTTTGATGCCTCTCAGCACCAAAAGATTATTTCAAGCCGTCCCAAGAAGTACATTAACCCGCATAAATTCAATGAGTTATGCGGGTTTTTTTGTATTATGCGGTGCGATGCGATATTGTACAGTCACGCATTGAGGTATATTTTTGGGTATAGGTCGGATATCCCCATTTTCGCGTATACCCAAAAAGGCTACCCAATGGCAAAGATCGTTGTTCCGCTAAACCCGAAACAGATTGATAACGCCAAACCCAAAGAAAAGAACTATCCTCTGTTTGACGGTGGCGGGCTTTATCTGGAAATTTCTCCTAAGGGTTCCAAACTATAACGAATGAAGTTCCGTCTGAATGAAAAGGCAGGACTGCTATCCTTTGGAAATTATCCTGATGTCTCACTTCAACAGGCCAGAATTAAGCGAGAAGAAGCTAGAAAGCAGATTGCCCAAGGAAAAGATCCACGAGAAGCGAAAAGGATCAAGCGCGCCAACAGCTGGAACAGGAAGTGGCAAAATCCCTTCACGATGAAAATATTTTCCAAAAAATCACGTTACGCTTACATTCGAGTAAGAAAGGCCGAACCACTGAAGATATCGCAATACGATGTTGCGACAGTTCGATCTTCATCTTTTCCCGACAATTGGTCAAAAACCTATAGAACAAATCGAAGACCGCGAGTTATTAGATTTATTCAAGTCAATTTCAGAGAAATTGAACGGCATGGGAAAACCAATGACCCACATGGCCAAGAAACTCTGCCAGTGGACTGCCGAGGTTTACGACTTGGCCAATGTCGAGAACAGTAGTTTCAATCTGAACAATCCCTGCCGTTCCATTATCAAGCTGTTGCCGAAACATGAAACCGAACACATGGCCCGGATTGGTTTTAACGAACTTCCCCAATTCATTCAGGCGCTGGAAGCGTATGGCGGTCATGTCCTGACGAAATCAGCTATCTGGATGTTACTCTATACCGGCATGAGACAAACCAGCATCAGGCGCGCTACATGGTCAGATTTCGATTTGAGCGCTGCCATATGGAAACGCAAGCCAGAGAAAACAGATAAAGCGATTCATGAAATACCGTTGCCCGAACAGGCCATGAAGTTACTGAGCGATATTAATGCACTGACAGGCGGTAAACCTGACAATCTGGTTTTTCCGAGTGTGTATGAAAACAAGCTGCAGATGAGCGAAGCGGCAATAGGTCAGGCCATCGAGCGCATGGGTTTTGCCATGACTGGACATGGATTGCGTGGTGTCGTCAGTACAGGCTTGAATGAATTGGGATTTAACCTGTGTTTGGTAGAGGTAACAACTAGGTCACAAGAAAAGCGATGCAATAGAAGCCGCCATCAGGCTGGCAAGAGGAATGATTAAAAGGGGTTCGTTTCTTCCGGTTCATGAGCATGAGAAATGCCTTCCAGTTAAAAATGCGGGGGTTGAAACGTGAACCGGATGTCATCTGGTAGACAAGCCTTCTCCAAACAGGTTCGGTCAGATTGCGCCGTGACAACTTTTCTTCATGAGACAAATCCTGGCCAAACAAATTATAGGTAAATGTTGTGGCTCCCCAACGCTATTCGTGTGTTTTTGGAACAAAGGTTCATCACTTGTCTTTTGATAGTTTGACAAGTTTATTATTCCCTTACAATTAAGGGTTTATTTATAAATGTTGTTGTGTGCATATTAAAACAC
>JAHYZB010000048.1:0-818 GCA_019424645.1 Oxalobacter formigenes | reverse complement strand
AATCATAATCATGTTGAGGTTGGGATGAACAGAATATACAAGGTTGTACGCCGTGCATTGTCGGGTGAGGCTGTAGTGGTATCGGAGCTGGCAAAAAGCAGGGTAAAGGGGAGAGGTAGCCAGAAAGCTGAATCGATCGCGACGGACACGGTGACGAGAGGAATCCTGTTCAAAACGGGAGTGGCCTTGTTGATGGCCGCGTGCGGTAGCTCGGTGCTGGCGCAACAGCAGGTATATGACGATAGTGGCACGGTGTCGCTGGAAACGGCGGGGAGTGTGGGAAGCGGTTTGCCGGTCTGGACGGGTATCCCTGCGGCAGATCAGGGGCTGGTATACCGTAGTGGAGGCAGTACGGTTGTGACAGGAGCCGATCTGGTGATTGATTACAGCACGGCACCAGTGCCGAAGTTTGTGATAGGCGGTTTTGCGAAAGATGGGAGCGAAGTGACGCTGAACACGGTTCACCTGAAACGGGGTGGCGTTTTGGGTTCTGTATATGGGGGATTGTCACATCAAACGGGCATCACGGCGGATGCGGATCAATCCGGCAATCCGGTTGCTGCGCAGGATAATGCAGCCGATACCGACCTTTCCTGGCCGGGAAAGTCTGCCAGTGTGACATATAACACGGTGAATGTGGGCGATGGAGTGGCAGTGACAGGTGATGTGTATGGTGGCCATGCCACGATATGGGGACAAACTGGTAATGCCAGAGCAGGTAGAGTTGATGCAACCTCCACCACCGGCGCCGGCGCCTTCGCCTACGCCGTCGCCTCCGTCGACGCCTCCAGTTCTACCGTGACCGCCAGCGGCAATAT
>JAHYZB010000047.1:28624-34246 GCA_019424645.1 Oxalobacter formigenes | reverse complement strand
TTAAATAAAGTCACAATCAAAACGGAATCCTCTTCAATTTCTTGTTTTTGAAGGGGTTTTTATTGAAACGGATAAAGAATAAAGGCGTAAAGGGATGGAAAGAAAAACCAGCCTCAGCGTTTCAGGCATTGCCAGATAATGCTCAGCCAGTCGCCACCTTGCAGGAGAGGGCGTTTGTTGAATATATCGTAACCGGCCATTTCAATACGGTCCAGAATGCGCAGTCCACCCTGGACGACCAGTCTCAACTCCCAGCCGATCCGGCCTGGCAAACTCCGGGCCAGAGGAGCGCCGGAAAGCATCAGTTTTCGGGTGCGTTCGACTTCAAACTGCATGAGGGACCGCCAGTTGTCAGACAGCTTGCCTGTGGCGATATCGGCAGCTGTGACATTGAAACGCGCCAACTCCTCAAGAGGCAGATAAATACGGTCTTTTTTCCAGTCGATGGCAACGTCCTGCCAGAAATTGATAAGTTGCAGAGACGTACAAATGGCATCTGACATCCGTTTGTTTTCTTCACTCGCCGCCTCATAAAGATGCAGCATCAGCAAGCCGACAGGATTGGCTGACAGACGGCAATAATCCAGCAAATCAGCGTAACTCTCATAGCGTTTTGTGGAAATGTCCTGCATGAAAGCAGCCAGCAAATTCCTGAAAGGTTCAAGAGGCAGCCTGAATTCCCCGATGACCTGTTTCAGGTCGCTGAAAAGCTGGCTGTCAGGCTGTCCGTTTTGCTCGATGGTATCGAGTCCGGCAATATATCCGGAAAGGGAAGCCAGTCTTTGCTCAGGGCGAAAATCTCCTTCGTCGGCAATGTCGTCCGCCGAACGGGCAAATGCGTAAATCACTTCAACCGGCTTGCGCAAGCGTGAAGGCAAGAGAAAGGACGCGACCGGAAAATTCTCGTAATGTTCGACTGCCATTGGAGACCCTGACTGTTGAAAACGGTAATGGTAAAACAAAAATGCCGTTTTTCAATCTTTCAGTCATGAAACCGGATTTATTTAACAAAATCAAAGTCTTCCGGGTTAATGAGGTATGTCTTTCTCAAATGGTCAAAACCGATAATTTTCAATCGTTTGAATTGTTTACTTAAATAAAAATCTTTAAAAAAATGAGTGTCTGAAAACAACACGGCAAGAAAAGGAAAAAAGAAGAAAAGAATGCTTCACCAATTTGGAGAGACAAAAAAATCGCATGAAAAAAGCCGGGCTGGCCGGCTTTTTTGAGTTGGAACCGTTCAATGCAAGGTGGGCGGCACGGCGTTCGTGTCAATAGGGGCACACATTTTCTGCAATGCCTTGATATCTTTGGCTGCTTCTTCCACATTATCCGGATCGAGCATGCCCGCGGCATCCTGGATATCGTCTTCAGGGCTCTCGGAAGTGATCATGAAAGAATCATGGCTTTTGAAAGTGATGATAAAGGCACCCAGTCTATCGCCATCAGCCATTGGATAAACAGGTGGAATGCCGTATTTGTTTTCAAATTTACGGAAAGCTTCATTCATTTCAGTCATGTTCATAAGTATTTTCCAGTCAAGTAAATTATCGATCCCGTTAATGACATCATGTCAATTACCAGATGATATCGAAACGCAGGTATTTCAGAGAAGGCCGGTCATGGCATTCAGATCGTCCCACGACAGATGGGCAGTTCAGCCTGTCGCCCGTCAGAGGATGAGAAAACCATCCGGAGTGTCGTACCCGGCATCTTTAAGTGTTTTGAGCTGTTCTTCAGAAAGGGGAAATTTTTCCTGTGTTTCACGGACCAGAAAGCTGCAGCCTATTTCTTCGACTTCCTGTACGTTGAAAACGATTTGTGAGCCTTCGACGTAAAAGCTGAAAGCTTCCTCGGGCAACTCAAACCCCAGATCGTCGAAGAACTGTCTGGGTACTGGTGCCTTGTCATTGGATTCGCTCATTCTTTATCCTTTTTCATCAATCAAATTACCATTCGATAGCAGGCGGAAAACATCCTCGTTTGTCCAGTCCGCCAAAAGAGGGTCTATTTTAACGAATCTGCTGCCGTATTCATAAATTTTTTCCATCAGTCGAAAAAAATAATTCATTCATGAGAGGCAAACATGAGTTCTGACAGGAGAAAAAACGAAAAATTCATGTGCAATTGACTCTGGAACATGATTTTCCACTGATTCAGGTAAAAAATCGGGATGGCATATGTCCCAAATTTCATAAAACCCATTCACTTTGCGACAGATCACCGAAAATGTGATCTATTTAGCCACGAAATGCCAGACTTACGGTACTATATACACAGAGAAATCGCTGTGTGTATTTCCAGTTAACAGGTGGCGCACAAAAAGACCAAAATCAGCCGATACCGGTTAACAATGCAGAGAAACCAGGAGTCATGATGGAAACGAACGAATCTTCAAAAGAGCAAGCAATCCTTGATCAATACAAGATGGGCGAGTTGGAAGCAAAATCCGTCAAGGCCTGGGCACATGTGTACGAAACAGATGAAATCATGGGGTCCTACCTTGAAAAGCAGGGCTATCCGTTCAGTGTCCATCTTGAAGTCAAAGAACGAAAAATTCTTGACCAGTACAAGATGGGAGAACAGGAAACCAATTCGGTCAAGGCATGGACCAAAGTCTATGAGACCGATGAATTCATGGATGCCTATCTTGAAAAATCGGGTTATCCAAGAGGCAACCCCGACACTGAAAAATCGGCAGCATAAGCACTGAGGGGCTGTAAACGTCAATTTGGGCAGAATAAAGCAGTACACCACGGGTATTGTCATTTTCTTTTTTGATCGAAAAAAGGCGTTCCATGAAAAAACTGTCCATTGCTGCCTGTGTCGTCCTGTGCTCCATCCTCTTCAATTCGGTAAGTGCTGCCGAAATCATTCGTGTTTATGGCCCCGGAGGACCGTTGCCAGCCGTAAAGGAAGCGGCTACGGCCTTTGAGAAAAAGACCGGCATCAAGGTAGAAGTCACGGGCGGGCCGACCGGCAAATGGATCGCCAGCGCACGCGAAAATGCCGATATCGTTTACAGCGGTTCTGAAACCATGATGACCGATTTCGTTTATGCCATGAACGGCGCAATCGACAACCGGGACGTCTATCCGCTTTATCTTCGCCCGCTGGCAATGCTGGTCAAGCCCGGCAATCCAAAGAAAATCCGGCAATTTACCGATATGCTGAAACCCGGCATCAAAGTGCTGGTCGTTAACGGTGCAGGCCAGAATGGTGTTTGGGAAGATGCGGCCGGGCGACTGGGCAATATCCAGACCGTCCGGGCTTTAAGAAACAACATTGTTTTTTATGCCAAAAATTCGGCCGAGGCCAAAGACTACTGGATCAAAAATCCCGATACCGATATCTGGCTGATCTGGAACATCTGGCAGGTATCCAATCCAAAGCTGGCCGACGCCGTTCCAATCGAATCAAAATACGTGATCTATCGTGACACGGCAGTGGCTCTTACCAAAATGGGAAAAACAAGGCAAACCGCCATCGACTTTACCTCTTTCCTGAAATCCGCCGAGGGAAAAGCCATCTACAAAAAATGGGGATGGATAACCGACTAGCTTGTCCGTATAAAATGTCAACAAAAAGGCTGTCCACAACGCAACCTTTTTCATGCAATACCATGACGCAGGATATTTTCATTTATTTTTCGTGCACAAGCTGACCGAAGAATAATTTTTCATTAAAATAACGATGTGGGCGCTTTTGCGCCCTTTTTTTATTCCTCCAAGACTTCTCCCTGATCAGAGAGGTCTTTTTTTATGGGAAATACCTCTTCAAAGAAAGGCCAAGCATGTTTAAAGCATTATTGATGCAAAAAACGAAAGCACAGGTCATTGTCGACCCGTCGTTTCGAATCAGCATCGATTCCAGCAAAAGTCCGACACTGTCCTATACATTCAAAAATCCGGTAACCGGCCAGTATTCCGACATCGAAAATGTCCTGATCGACTGGGGCGACGGAACATCGACACAACTCATTTCTGCAGACGACAAAAACGTTACCGCCGAAAAATTGACCCATACCTATGCAGAAGGGAAGGTATGGCAAATAAAAATGACCAGTTCGGATGGAAAAATACCGCAATTCAATTTCAGTTCAGATACGCTTCTGGCCAGCGTGAACAGCCCGCTCTATACAATGACGGCAAGAAATGGAAACACAGTGAATGATTTCACCAGTTTCTTTGCCAGTTGCAGCAATCTGGAAAAGGTTTGTGCCAGTCTCTTCAGCAGGAACCCGAATATCACATCATTGAACAAATGCTTTTTCAATTGCATCAACCTGACGAACCTGCCTTCGAGCACGTTCGCCGGATGCACGAAAAATACAAACATGTTCCAGTCGTTCGGCAATTGCAGTGGCCTGACAGCGTTGCCAGCCGGACTTTTCGATGATTTTGCCAGTGTATCGACGTACTACAGCTGTTTCAGCTCCTGTTCAAACCTGAAAACCGTTCCCGCAGGACTTTTCGATACCAACACCAGCGTCACCAATCTCTCGCAAAGCTTCATGAACTGCAATTCACTGGAAGCGGTTCCGGACGGTTTGTTCGATCATTGCAGTAAGGTGACGACATTCTCCCAGTGTTTTTCAGGCTGCTCCAGTCTGGCAGCCATACCGGAAGGCCTCTTTGACACCACGACAAAAGTAACGACATTCATCCAGACTTTTTCCAATTGCCTGTCAATAGAATCGATTCCGGCAGCTCTTTTTGACAATTGCCGCAATGTCACCTCGTTTGCCATGTGCTTCAATGGCTGTTCGGCGCTCCTGGTCATCCCGTCAGCCTTGTTCAAAGGCCATGAAAGCGTCATCGACTTTTCCCAATGCTTTGCAAACTGTACGAACCTGCCAGCTATTGCTGATGAAGTTTTTGCCGATTGCACAGCCGCCACCAAATTTTCCAGTTGTTTCGCCAGTTGCAAGGCACTGGCCGATGTTTCTGCTTCCGTTTTCAGAAATTGCAGCGCTGCCCGGCTTTTCGACCGGACATTTTCCATGTGTATGGCCCTGATGGAATTACCGGCCGGGATTTTCAGTTCCAATCTTGCCGCCACAAACTTTTCAAACTGTTTTTATTACTGCAACAAACTGAAAACGGTCCCTTCAGGAATGTTTGCCAGAAACAGTCTGGCTACCGATTTTTCCAGCTGTTTCAATGCATGTACCAGTCTGGTACTGACAAGCGATTTATTCACTGACGATACCGTCGGTTCAGATAGCCGTTTTGTGTCAGCCGGGAAAATCAATTTCAGCAATTGCTTTACAAGAGGCTCTTATACATCCGGAGTCGAAGTGGGGTGTGCACCTGAACTGTGGAATTGCAGCTTTTCAACGGCACCGGCCACGTCAGGGTGTTTCGGCGGGAACGGCAACTCGGACAATTCCCTGTCCAATTACAGCCAGATTCCGGCAACCTGGAAATAAAAGACGTATTCGAACCATCAAAAACAAGACAATTTATTTTCGACAAACAGCCTCCCCACGGGAGGTTTTTTTATGGAGTAAACAATGACGAAATTACCTGAAAAAGACTTGCTTGACGGTAGCAAGACCCCAAAAACCAGCACAAGAGAAATGAAAAACGCTTTAGGAGAACTGAGAGATTATCTGTCCGG
>JAHYZB010000047.1:0-28614 GCA_019424645.1 Oxalobacter formigenes | reverse complement strand
AGCGCTGACAAGGCAGCCGCCAGAGAAGCGCTGGGCATCGATTTATCCATCTCCAAAGACGACATCATCGATACACTGGGTTATACACCTTATAATGAAGCGAATCCGGATCACTTCAGAACGGTTCCCGAAGTCGTCACCATTCCTGAAACCGTTCAGGCAAGCGGCGGAAACGGTTCAGATAGCATCAGACAAAGCGTCGTAGCCGTACAAGAAAACAAAATCTATCAATTAGGGGAAGTCAGGAAAGTCATCATTACATCTCTTCCTGATACCCATCTCGAATCGGACATTTACTTTTCGACAGGAGATGCGCCGATTGACATCGATATTCAGGCAAGTCACCAACTGATTGGTGATCTGACAACCCAGGCCAATAAATTTTATGTCATTTCAATAGCGAACCGATACGTCATACTGGGGGAAGCGGTGCGGATCGATGTTTGATGACAGGAAATGATTTCCGGCTGGAATCGTTGGTTTTCTGATATTCACGACAGGCCGATTGACCTGTTTTCGAAAACTCCGGGATGCGAAAAACGCCTCGATTCAAAGGCTTAATGGTGCGAGGGAGGGGACTCGAACCCCTACACCATCACTGGCGTCAGGACCTAAACCTGGTGCGTCTACCAATTTCGCCACCCTCGCTAACGACCAGAGCTGGCAATTTTACTTCATTTCCTGACGAATTTGAACGAGTTTTAACAGTTCAGATTTCATGAAGTTTTTTTGACTTCAGGTAACAGGAACAAAAGGGTGAAAAAAGGGAAGCTCAATACATGACTTCCGGTTCACGGGCTTCTTCAGCAGTCTTGTCCAGCCGTAACCCTTTATAAACCGGTTGTCGCATCAGGCCGTTATGGTTTCTCGCCATGAAAGCGACCTTGCAAACCAGTTTTGGTCGGATCCAGATGGCATTATCGACATACGGGGGTGGTTTTTCCGGAAAAGGGGAATGCTTCGCTTTCCGCTGTTTTTCGATCAGGGTGAAATCGTCTGACGATTTCCCCAATGTCACGCGTCCCTTGTAGACAATCCGGCCGAAACGGTCATATTGTCCCAATACGAGACTGATGACATATTCCGCATTGGAAACGTAACCGCAGACAATAAAATCGTCATCCATCAGGTTCTTGATCTTGACCCAGTCTTTCGTCCGTTTTCCCGGAAGATAAAGACTGTCCTTGCGTTTGGCGATAATCCCTTCAAGATGCCGTTTTTTCGCCAGATCGTAAAAAGCGATTCCCTGCGTAAAAACATGGCGCGCAACTGAGATCTGGGCATTGTCTTCCACCAGATCGTCAAGGATGGCTTTTCGTTCCATCAGAGGAAGGTGAGTGATTTCCCTGTCCGTATCGTAAAGGATGTCAAAAGCGACGAAAACGGCCGGTCGCAAGGCCGCGGCCCGTTCAATTGCCAGTGTCCGGGTCATCAGTCCCCGTCGTTTCACTTCCTCGAAATCAGGATGGCCGTTATCATCGACGATAATCAGCTCGCCATCCAGAATGCACCGCCGGCAAATGGAGTTGTTTAAAGTGGCCAGTTCAGGGAATTTGGCGAGCAGCCTGACCGAACGCCTGTTAAGCAGTAAAGTCCCGTCTCTGTCCAGATAGGCGAGGGTGCGTTCCCCGTCCAGTTTCAATTCATAGATCCAGTCGTCATCATCAAAAGGGGAACTTTCAACCCCGATCAGCATGGGGGCGGCCGAGCGGGAGTCGAACATGTCCATTTTCAGCCTTTTCAAGCTTTCGGAGACGGTTTTTTCTTTCTCGCCTCAGCGTACTGGCGTCGCTCTTCGGGTGTTTCACCCCACTGCGAATAACAGATAGCGGCCCGCTGCGATCGTGTCGGAAAACGTTCGGATTCATCCAGCGTCATTTCCTTGATACAGCGGGATATGAATTCCTGTTTCTTTTCATTCTTTTTGGGGGCTGGCAAAGGCATAAAATACTCCTTTCATCACAAAGGCATCAGCCGGTTTTCCGTTGCGTCGAACGGCTTTTTTTCGGCCTGTTCTGTTCCAGACTGGCTTTCAAGGCATCCATGAGGTCGATCACGTTACCCGATTTGACCGGTTTGGCGGCGACCACTTCCTTGCCCTCGATCTTGTCCTCGATCATCGCTTTCAGCTGCATCTGGTATTCATCGTGATAATTTTCCGGTTCGAAAGGGTTTTCCATCGACCCGATCAGACGGGTTGCCATTTCCAGTTCCTGTTTATTGACGGGAGGGTGTGCCCGCTCTTTCAGGATCTCCCGGATTTCATCATGAAAGTAGAGCGTCTGAAGCAATATTCCGTCTTTTTCCGGAACCAGCGCCAACATCGTTTCTTTCGTCCCGATGACCGTCTTGCCGATCGCAACCTTTCCGGTTTCTTTCATGGCACGCTGAAGCAGTTCAAAGGCTTTTTCACTGCCTTTCCCACTTACGCAATAGTAAGACTTGTTGAAATAAACCGTCGGGATGGATGACAGGTCTGTAAAAAGCAGGATATCGATACTGTTATCCTTTTCGGTCTTGATTTTCTCGATATCGTCGTCGGTGACGATCACGTAACGATCCTTTTCATACTGGAAGCCACGGACAATATCGTCATTTTTCAATTCATGACCGGCGCCATCCGTTTTACGATAGCGTACCCGTTTCATATCACTGGTCAACTGGTTGAAATGGATATCGTTATCCTGCGTAGCCAAGAACAGTTCCACCGGTATGTGAACCAGTGCAAAAGAAATGGCGCTTTTCTGGGCAACAGGCATCATCGCCTCACATGTCATACTGGAATTCCTATAGATAAATAAAAGGCCTGAAAGTTTCGACGTACCCATGTGTTTCAAAAGCAGATCACCAGTCGTCATAGTCGAACCTGGACAGGTCGGGAAGCAGGGTTGCCCCTTCCCTGGCCTTTTTATATAGATTGCCTTCGGGAAAAAGATCGAAAGCTTCGGCAACATTGTTCTCTTTCTTTCGACCGAACATCTGCATTTTCTGTGCCACAATACCTGTTACCAGACGTTCTTTCCCGTTTCGGTCCTCATACTTTCGTGAGCGGATTTTTCCTTCGACAAAAATCACGGAGCCTTCCCTGACGTACTCACAGACGATTTCACCCAGACGTCCGTAAAACGTCACATCATGCGATTCGGTTTCACTGTCAACAGTCGTCTCCAGCTTCAGGCTGGTCATCGTCGAACCGCCAGCCAGAACCCGGGAGTCCGGAACTGCCGTCACTGTTCCGATCAGGATGATTTTATTGACCGATGCCATTTTTCATTCCATTCACTGAATACGATGAATGAAACTTGGACATCCTTTAAAAAGGGATTGTTTCCTGTCCGTAAACGTTACGGGTCAATACCGGCGTCATTTTTGATAAATATCCGTTTTATTGAATCGAAGAGGGAATACAGTAAGCGAACAGGGCAATAAATTAAAACCATAAATCACAATTAACGCTCTCATGGCTATATCTGGATATCAAGGCACGATGCCATTTACGGTGTGACAAGAGAAAATTCAGGACACTGACAGGATCGACAGCAGCTTCACAGGGAAACCGGTAAAAAACAAATAAAAGAAAGAGGCTCTATAAAGGAAACAGGCACAATTATTGCGTGACTGAAAATGCCAACCATATTCCCAACCAGGGTAGTTTTTGTTCAATCCCTATGAACAAGGCCGGTGTAAAGCCGGCCCTTTTTTTATAAAGCATAATAAGACTAATATTCCGACTTCCAGTCGGTACCCTGATTCCAGCGGGATTCCCAGTGCTTCAGGTAACGGCTGGCGATTTGCGGACTGTTCCATATGACCATCACGTTTTCACTGTTATTTCTGGCTGCCGACTGGCTGTAATTGAAGCTGCCCGTTTCGACATTCTTTGCATCTACCACAATGTATTTGTCGTGATGAATCCGGTAACTGGAAACCGTTCTCAACGGAATTCCGGCATTGACCATCAGATTCATGGCCGCCTTGCTGGCTTTGGAACGGTTGCCTTTTTCATCGACCACGATTTTTATATCCACACCGCGTTTTTTTGCTGCCAGAAGCCTTTTCATAATGACCGGGGAAGTAAAAGAATAGGCGGCAAGACGCAGGCTTTCTTGCGAAGAATCGATCACTTTCAGAATCAGTTCCTGCGCTTTGTCGTCAGGAGAGAAAGCGCTTTCGATAACGGTTTGTGCCTGAAGATGGGCCGAAAACAGAAGCATCAGCCCGAAGAGGAAAAAACGGTGGATTTTATTCATCGCCCTGAAAAACAGTAATTGATAGTGTGGCGTATTATATCGTTGGGTCCGCCAATAAAGAAACGTCATTTTTCAGACAATAACGACATACCGGACCAGCCCGAAACACAAGCTGTGCATAAATATCTTGTGAATCACACAACATGGAGAAACGAAATGAATGCCGGTCAGTCGAACAGGGATCGCCGTGAACAAAAGAAAAAAAATCCTGTCTCAGTAAACCTGATGCCGTTTCTCAAGAACGGCACGTTAAAAGCACTCATTATCGGAGTCCTGATGTGTATCCAGGCATTTCCGGTCAACGCAGCATCCGGCATTCACAAGGAGGCAAACATGGAAAATGGCATCATACACAGCAAGATACCCGGCGATGTCGATTTCGTCTGGAACAAACTGCTTTTAACCCTCGAAAACATGAAAGCCCCCGTTTTTTCAAAAGTGGATCACAAAGCCAATGCCGTTTCCGTCGGACTGGACATGAAACAGGCGCGAGTCGTTTCTTTCGGCAATCCGGCAGTCGGAACCTTCCTGATGCAGGAAAATCCTGAAGCGGCACTCGATCTACCACTCAAAATACTGGTCTGGGAATCTCCGGATGGAACCATGCTCTCATGGAACGACCCGGCATGGATTGCACGGCGTTACGGAATTGATCCCGATAATGAAACCGTCAAAAAAATGCAGAAAATGTTCGGAATCATTACAGAAAAAATGCATGCTCCGCACTGAAAAGGTGCAGGTAAACCGTTGAAAAGGAAGGGAAAGAGCCGTTCGGAATTCCTGTAAAATGTTTGACATTTTATTTTGCGGATTTTGCCAGTTTACGCATCTTAAACGATTGGCCTTCACCCGTTGTCGAAGAAGCTTTTTCCTGTTCCTGCATTTTCTGCATCTTTTGTGTATCGATGGAATGCACGATCTTCTCAAGCCATTCATCGTTCAGCCGGAAAAGGAACTCGACCTGTACATTGCCGGAATCGGTCTGTCCCCTTACCGGAACGATAATGACACCTTTTGAAAGGGGAGCCACTTCGGCGAAATAGGGCAAGGTCCGGTTTCCATTTCGCCGGTAAGCCATGACACCCAGATTTCCCGCCGTCTTGTTATTGATCTCGTAATGCAGAAGGGCGTCTTTTTCATTATCGATATTGCCCCATTCATCCTTTAGGGAAACCGGAACGGAACCGCTGTCATAATCCTGTTTCTTTTTAATATCCGAAAGCCTGATCGGAAATTCCTGATTGCTGTAACTTTTCCGCAAATCCGATTCCTGATATTCGTCCAGATTGCTCCAGCCTTCTTTCGAGACTGGCGCCAGTTTTACCTCATCCACCTTGTCCTCGACATACCCGGCCACCTGATAGAGGTAATACCCGACCGGAAAAGCACTGAGCAAGAGCAGGATCGCAAGTGAAGTCATGCCATAATTGAAAGGGATATCTTTCGGCGTCTTGCAGACGCGGCCGCTGACATTATTGGAAGAAACCGAAAGGATTCCGGCAGACCCGAAATGGATATCAACAGTGGAAATCAGGATGATCACTTCATTTTTCCGGTGAATGCGTTCGATACGAATGGTCGAACCGTCTTTCATCACACCCGGAACACTCGCGGCGACAATTTCAAACGTGATGGAAGGATCGATTTCAAGCTCGATATTTTCTTCCACCTGATTGCCCCGGTTGGTCACGACAATCTGGAAAACACCATCGTAACCGCTGTCCGACTTCTGCTGAAACATGACAGGCGCAGTCGCATAGAGTTGCCGTATATGGTACAACACCGCAATCAGGGAAGTCATTACGATAGCCAGAGTGGCGACAATGATATTTTCCAATACGTCCATAATGGTTCCGAAACAAAAGAAAATCGGCAGGTTCCAAAGAAACCCGTACAGGATCATTGTCGACGGGAAATGAAAACCGGCATTGAGTTTGCTCAGACAAAAATGATAATGGCTGAGCTTTCTGACACCAATCCTGCATGGCTGTCATCGCTTTTACCGGAAAACCATGAAGCCGGAATGCCCGAAAAAAAGGCATACTTTCAAACAGGATGGAATATCAAGGCCTTGCAAGATCCATACATCGTTTGTGCACAAACTTTTCCACAGGGAAAGTGGACAAACTCAGGTGTGTGAGCATAAGCATTTCCCAAATAAGAAGACCTGCCATCTGGCAGGTCCCGGGGTAAAAGTCGATGAAGAGGTACGTTTTTACCGGAATACAGAAAAAACAGGGTCAGACAAAATCAGTCCGTTCTTTTTTTTGTTCATTGAAAATCAGTATGAGTTCGTTACGTAAAACGTAAAGCCTTTCAATCGTCGCATGAACTCGTTCGGCCCTGTCCGACAATCCATTCTCATGATAATTCTGTTCCCGGTTCATCAGCCCGTTGATCGACTGGACTAGGGCATTGATGCTGACCTCAAGTCCCTCATGGATCATATGCGAATAATCAGTCATCGTATTCCTTTTTAGGTTCCTGGTTTTCTTCTTCGGTTTGTTCTTCTGCCATATACCAGATGGCTTCATTGAGAATTTTTTTCATTAAAGCAAAAACTTCATCCTTGTCTTCATTCATCAGTGCAACGGAAACTTCAGCAAACTCACTGCCGGTCGTATATCTCTGAATGACATCACCGACCCCATCCGCAATTTCCCGACTCGTCAGAATGGAATTGCGGATAATTTCGAAATGAATATTGGTGAGCATTTCTTTCTTTTTAAGTTCGTCCATTTTAGATCTTGGCGTAAAAATGATTCGTTTCAAAAACTGACTTCATTAGATAAAAATCAGTAAAACAAATTCCTGATTAAACTTAAAGTTACAAATGTTGCACCCGAATGTTACCGCATCAACAGTAATACTACAACCTTCGGTTGTAATAAAAAGTAAAAAATGGTTAAATTTGTTAACGAAAACCTTTACAGCCGAATACAAATTGCTTGATCCAACGGTTTGGTTGGATGAAAACAGATAGGAATTACATGAAAAAAACAGTTCGAAGATATTGTCAGTAACCCGAACCTAACTGAAATTTTACATTTTCCAAGAGCTTAAATATATATTGCATCCGATTAATAACACTTCCTGATAAGAACGAAAATTATAAAAAACAAGCTATAAACAAAATTGCTAAAAATCAATAAGTCCATTTAAAAAAAGCTTATTGACGGGCAATTCAGGCTAACTCTCGTTATATAAAAAAACGCTTGCCAGGACAAAAAGACAGGAAGCAGTTTACCCTGTTTTCTGAAAAGTTTTTTTGAAGATCTCAAACGTTGTTTTCAGGCACAAAAGTGTCAAAAGTGTTTGAAGCGTTCTATTTGAAAGATAAGAAAACAGGGGTATAAGAGGATGAAAGAATGGGCACGAAAGAAATCAGTTTTCTTTCCGGTCGACCGATTCCCAGAGAATTTCGATATAACGATTGATAAGAGAGCGTTGTTCTTCATTGAACTGGCTGAACTGTTCCCTCGAAATTGAAAAGGGCCAGACATCCTTTTTTGAACACCCGGTTACAACATAGTCGGTTTTTTCGTCTTCAACGGAAAAATGGCCGTCAACTGACCCGGCAATTCCGAACTGGATATAAGCGGGCGATACGCCAAGCACACCGGCGAGTTTTTCCAGAGTATAGCCTCGGGGAACGGTTTTGGCTTTTTCCCATTTCTGCACAGCCTGAGGCGTAACGCCG
Source organism: Oxalobacter formigenes (assembly GCA_019424645.1). Lineage (GTDB taxonomy): Bacteria > Pseudomonadota > Gammaproteobacteria > Burkholderiales > Burkholderiaceae_D > Oxalobacter > Oxalobacter formigenes_D. The sequence goes on along the minus strand of JAHYZB010000047.1, from coordinate 20,664 downwards.
ACTTTTCGTGCCAGTTCGGATTGACTGATATTCAGATGGCGTCGGCAATTTTCAATTCTTTTGGCAATTTTATCCATATGAAACCATGTCAAATAATGATGAGAGGCCAGAGTTCAAATCAATCTGGGAGTATTGTATTCCCAAACCGGACTCATCCATAAAAAATAAAGTGTAACACTCGCTGGACGCGTTTTATAACTGTGCCGTAAAGTCGATATTATTGCTTTGATTCGCTGCAAGACCTGATTTCAAAGATTCTCGTCACCAGACCTGAACGTCTTGCAGAGTCGTGTTTCAGACTTTCTGAAAGAACAGGCATCCGGGAAGCAATCGTTATCTTGCTTCTGGCACGGGTAATGCCGGTATAAATCAGCTCTCTGGAGAGCACCCTGGATGGTTCCGGTGGCAGCAAAAGCAAAACAGAATCGAATTCAGACCCCTGAGACTGGTGAACCGTCATCGCAAAAGACGTTTCGAAGTCACTGAGCCGTGACGGGGGCACTGACTTGTAAGAACCATCCTCGTCCGGGAAATAAACGGACAGATTTCCTGTCGCGTCCGGTAAAACAATGCCGACATCCCCGTTGAACAGCTTCAGGACATAATCGTTTCGTCTCACCATAACAGGCAGTCCGGCGAACCAGTTCACCCGGGCCTGTTTTTCAACAGTCTGCGTTTTCGGGATCGCATTGGCAAGCTGGCGATTGACGGCGTTGACACCATACGGTCCTTCCCGAACCGCACAAAGGATACGGGAACGGTTGAATGTATCGAAAACTTCCCTGACATCGTACGGGTTGTCCCTGACGACATTGAAATAGGCGTCGAATTGTCCCGATAATGTTTTCCCGAAACCGGATACGACGCTGGCATCGTCCATATCCAGCCATTGAACGAGCGGATCGCTTTTATCGCGCAGGAAACGGATCGCCTCCGTAATGCGTTTGTCACGGATATCGGTTGCCAGCCTTCCAATACCGGATGTCTTTGAAAAACGGTAGTTTTTCATCAACCAGACAACACTGTCGCCAAGGGAAGTGCCGGATTTATCATTTTCCGTTTCCGGCAGGTCGCTATCCGTCAGCCAGTACCCTGTCAGTTCCTTCAGATCATGGCGACACACATTGGAGAGGGCAAATCGGGAAGAGAGTTCCGAAAAAACGGAACCGGCTTCAACGGCTGCCAGCTGGTCCTTGTCACCCAGAAGAATGACCCTCGCGTTTTCAGGCAATGCGGCAAACAATTTCGACGCCAGCGCAAGATCGAGCATCGACGCTTCATCGACGATCAGCGTGTCGCAGGGCAGGGGATTACCCTCATGATAACGGGCATTCGCCAGATCGCCAGTAATGCCGAGCAGCCGGTGAATGGTAAAAGCCTCTTTCGGAATGGCCGGTTGCATATGGAGCGGAAAGAGATCCAGCCGTTCCGAAATCGAATCCAGCACTCGTCGGGCCGCCTTTCCGGTGGGAGCTGCCAGCATGATCCGGTTGTCAGGAGAGGTTTCCAGAATACATGCCAGAAGACTGGCAACAGTCGTCGTTTTGCCAGTTCCAGGACCGCCGCTGATAATGAGAAGGGACTGTCGCAATGCCAAAGCAGCCGCGATCTTTTGCCAATCGGGTGATTTATCGCCTTTTTCCTGTGGAAAGAGCGAATCGAGAAGGGGGCGCAGTATTCCCGTATCGATATCGCGAGGCTGGCACAAGCTGACGAGACATTTGGCCAGTGTCCGTTCGTACCCGAAATACCGGTGCAAATAAAGCCTGTTTTCCTTATCCAGAACAAGCGGGCAGTTTTCGGGCCTGTCCGGCGTTCCGACGACACAGGAATCAAGGAGTGTTTGCCGGATGATGCCGATATCCTTTTCATCGCCGTTCTCTGCCAGATCATCCAGAAACAGGCATGAATTACCCGACGAAACAGCTATGCTCACGTGCCAGGCCGCCTTTCCAAGCCAGTCGGCGGTTGAATCATCCAGATCCCGGGTCTGGCTGGCCCAGGACACTATATGTCCGGAAAATGCACGGGCAAGCGCCTGTTCCGGCGATTCGGTGAAAAACGGTTTGCTCATGGTGCTTCCTCTCCGTTTTTCATTAAATCCGGCTTCAAAAGGCTGTCGATAGCTTGTATTACAGAGCGATCCGGTTTGTCAAAAAACACGCCCGAAGGTGTTCCGTCAACGTTATGCCAGTCAGGACGGACTCCACGGATAAACAGATAAAGTGCGCCTCCCATATGCCTGTCATAGTCGTAATCAGGCAGTCGGAGCGACAGAAAACGGTGGAGGGCGACCGTATAAAGCAGATACTGCCAGTGATATCCGTGTTCCGCCATCGCAGTCGCGAGGGAAGCGGGGCCATAATCTTCCTTTTTGAGGCCAAGAGCATTCGATTTCCAGTCGAGAACGTAAAAACGGCTTTCATGCTCGAACACCAGATCGATGAAGCCATTCAAAAAGGCGTTCATACTGTCGAAAACCAGTTGTGGAACCGGATAGGAAAAATGTTTGAAAAGAGCGTTCAGCCTTTTTGCTGATATCGGCGATTCCGACAGGCAGAAAGGCAATTCCGTCAGACGTTTTCCGTTCGAAACGGATGAAAGAACAAGGCCGTCACGCAAAGGCGTATTCAAAACGTCCTCCATCATAATGAGCGCCATGGCCTTCAGATCCGGAATGACGGTCTTTCCATTTTCACCAGTAAGCGATTCAACCGGTTGGGGAAACTGCTGCAAGGCGATTTCAATAGCTTCATCCCAGCTTTGCCGATCGGTGAAATCCGCATTTTCAAACATCGCATGCAGGCAGCTTCCGGCAAAGGTTCCTTTCGGAAACAGGAGAATGTCGTCGGCGGCAATATGGGACAATCCTGCCTCGGGAGTTTCGATTACACCCGGGTCGTCCTGTTCCCTGACGACATATTCATCGTGATCGCCTGATTCGGTCCATTCGGCGGCATTGCGCATCAGGCCACTGAAACTGTTCATTCGCCAGCGTGAGGCAATAGCGCCATCAAATGTTTTTGCCGCCAGGGAGTCAAACGCGCTTTCCTCCTTCTCCAGTACCCGCCCGCGGTTTTCAGGCAAATCAGCCATCAGGATGTCCCTGCAACGCTCTTTGAGCGTTTTCCATGCCCGTTCAATTGCATTGCGTCCGTCAGCGACGTCCTCTTCCTTTTTCCGGCTGTCTGCAACGAGCCATTCGTCCGGAGAAAGGCCTTCTCCGGCTACAAGCCAGTTCAACAGGCTTCGTTGTGACTCCACTGTTTTCAGTTTTTCATTCGAACGGCTGTAACAGCCCGCGACAAGATAGCAGCGGTAAACCGCACGGGTCAAGGCGACGTAAATCAGGCGGAGGCTCTCGGCTGCCATGTCGATCAACTGAGTATTTTTGATGGCCTGCGATGTTTCCCTGTCCATTTCCCTGAAGTCGATCACAAGCCGTTCATTGTCGTGATACTCGATACCATCCAGTGTATTCGGCAACCGTCTGGAATACCCGTCCCAGAGAAGGGGACAGAAAACAAACGCGAATTCGAGTCCCTTGGAACGGTGAACTGTCATGATCTGGACCAGATTGCGGTCCGTTTCAAGCCGCAATTCTTCCTCTTCACCCGTCTTGTCGCTTTTGCGTTTTTCAGCCAGATAGCGGAGCAGGGCATCCGGCGCGGCATTATTTTCACTTTCCCGATTCAACAGTTCAGCCAGATGCATCAGATTCGTCATGCGCCTTTCGCCATCCGGCAGAGCCAGAAGCCGCTTCACCACCTTTTCCCGTTCCAGCAGATAACGCAGGGCATATCCGATACCGTTTGAAATCCAGCTGTTGCGGTATTGTTCGAACCGTTCGAACCAGCCCGACAACCGGACTCCATCATCAGAGAGCGCATCCATTTCCGAGGCATCAAGGCCCAGCATTTCAGTCGACAAGGCCGCTTTCAGTAAAGATTCACTGCCGGGAGACAAAAGGGCGGCAAGAACGCTTTCCAGTTCACGCGCCTCCCTTGAGGCGAAAACACTCTCATGAGACAGTGAAACGCTACCGATTCCCCTTCGGGAAAGCGCATCACCCATCATGGCCGCTTCGCGGTGACTCCTGACAAGCACCGCCATGTCCCCCGCGCAAACGGGTTTTCCGCCAATGGCCAGTTTTCCTTCGGCACTGGCATTCAAAAGACGCGCGATTTCGTCAGCCGTTGCCTCGACAGAACGTTCTTTTGCGTTCGACCGTTCGATCCACTCGCCGTTCTCGTCCGGCAATCGCCATATTGTCAGGCTGGCAGATGATATTGCTTCCGGGACATCAAGCAGTTCGGGCCGTTCCCGATTTCCGCTTCTGACAGGCAGGAAATCGAGGCCTGACTGTAAAAACGCCCGCGAATTGGCGGAAAAAACCGTATTGCAGGCATCGATCAGGCCAGCAGTGGAACGGTGATTTTCCGGTAGCGTATAGTAATAATCGACTTCTGCACGGGCAGCAAAATACGTATGCAAATCGGCGTTGCGGAAACTGTAAATCGCCTGCTTCGGATCGCCCACCATGAAAACCGGCAAGTCCGACTCGCCATAAATCAAACGGAAAATGGCGTATTGCAAGGGGTCGGTATCCTGAAATTCATCGATCAGGGCTGCCGGAAATTGCTGCCGAAGCACGTCGGATAACCAGGGCAGATCAGGATTGTGCAAAGCCTTGTACAGATCGATCAGCATATCGTCGAAGGCGACCACTCGTTTTTCCTGTTTTTTCGTCTTCAGCGAAGCGACCGTTTCTTCAAGAAACCGCTTTAACAATCGCAGCCAGGCCATTGAAAGATCAGCTTCTGTTTGCTGGCACTCAACAACCAGTTTTTCCGCCAGCCCGAAGAAAAAATGTTCAGGTGCCGTCCTGTCTTTTTTGGTCGAAGCGCCCAGTTTCGACGTCGTCAGCAGTTCGGTTTTGCCGACACTGTCAACCATTCCAAGCGGATCACCCGTCGCAAACAGCCTGTCGAATGCGCCGAATGCACTCTCAATGGCGGACGGCTTGTAACGCTGCTGATTCAGGTCGGCAGATGAAGACGTCATGATTTCAAATATGTCTTCCCGACATTCGTCCCAGCACACTCTCGCTTCGTGAAATGCCTGCACCAGAGTCATCGCGTCAGGATTGTCATTCCGCTTGCCTGTCGCATCGACTTCTTCCGGCCACCGCACCTGTGCCAGCGGTTTTCTCAAATGCCTGCGCAAAAGCAGCATCAGCTTTTCGGGAGTGACCCGTTTCTTTTCCAGCCATGCCGAGAAAGCGGGGGAGAGATTCCCATTGGCAATATGGCGTCGCCAGAAGTCCTGTACAGATTCGAGCACCATTTCCTCATCGTCCGTTTCAGTCCTGACAGTAAACGCCTGACCGGCTGAAAACGCCGTTGTTGCCAGCGCCCGCTGGCAAAAGCTGTGAATCGTGAAAATCGACGCCTGATCGAATGATTCGAATGCCAGTTGCAGGCGGCTCTGTAATTCCGCTTCCGTCACACCCGCCTCAAGCTGCCTCCCGATCAGTTCCAGCAGGAAGGTATCGCCGGACAGATCGTCGACCCCGTTCAGGTAAGACAGCGCTTTTTCGATCCGCCCCCGGATACGGTCCCGCAATTCCGCGGTTGCAGCCCTCGTGAATGTCACCACAAGGATCTGCTTCACCTCCAGCTGTTTTTCCAGAAGCAAACGCAGGTACAGGCCGCCGATATTCCATGTTTTGCCCGTGCCTGCCGAGGCCTCGATCAGAACCCGGCCGGAAAGAGGGCAGGTGAAAACATCGAACTCTTCAGGAAAACTCATGAGGCACTCCCTTTCAGGTGTCCATACAGCGGCGCGAAAACCCGTTTAGACAATTCAATGAAATCCTTGTCCAGGGGATTGACGACGCCACGCATCGCCAATTGTGTGTAAGGTTCGGCATGCTCGCCCGCATTGGCGTTCTGTGCATGAATCCACACGCTTTTTGCCTTGTTCATACTGTCGTTTGAAGCCACAAATTCCCATGAGGAACGCGGGAAAAAATGGATCGGTGCCATTAATCCTGTCCGGTAAATCTCCATCAATTCGCCAAGCCGGTTTTTCGCCTCGCCATAAGCGTCCAGCCGGAGGCTTTCGTTTTTGTAATGCCATACCGACTGTGGCTCAATGCCATCTGTTGCGACGGCATTCAAAAACAGGTGTTCGATCCAGCCCGCCAGATAATCCCATGCGCTGCCGTTATCGTATCGAAGCCTGACAAGGCCGTTTTTCCTCAATTCAGTCAGCGCACCCGACAATCGCCACTCCTGGCCATCGATCATGAATTCAAGACTGTCTGTGAGCGGAGAGACCGTATCAGGCTGCAAGTCAGCCATTGCCGTCCTGGCAAAAGCCGCCAGTTCCATCAGTTCCTGATCCATCCAGTTCCTGCCCATTTGTCCTGATGGAAATTCATTTCCGGCCAGCGCCGCCAGCCGGATCGACTCTTCATCCCTGCCTTCAAGGAAAAGCGGCAACAGTCTTTGGGCAAGCTGTCGGCGGTGTTGCCGGTCAATCGTGAACGGTTCGGCCGATGGCAATTCTTCTTCCTTCGATGAAAACCGGATGCCGAGACGCTGCCCGAGAAGATAACGGGCAGGATGGCTGAAAAACCGGATCAGCTGTTCAAGGCCGACTTCCTGCCAGCCGGGTTCCGGTTTCGGCAGAGGGCTGGTGAAAAAAGGCAGTGTTTTGTCTGTTGTCGTGTCATCGTCACTGTCTTCCGTCGCCATCGCAGTTGTAACGGTGAACGTCGTGCTTTCTTCCTGTCTTGCCTGCTGCCTTTCCTGTCGTATTCTCTGGGCTTCACAAAGATCGGCACGAAAGCTCACCAGCCGGTGATCGCCTTTGCCATTGAAATAATCTATCGAAAAAGCTTGAAGGGGATGTTCAACGACCAGCATCCGTTCAGCTGCGGCAAGATCCGCCGGATCGTTTGATGCGGCCAGTGCCGGTTTCAACGACTTGATGAGTTCGGAAACCAGAATGGAAGGCGGCTTTGCGGAATTGTCGCGGATATTTTTGCCTGAATAACTCAAATAGAGGGACTTTCTGGCCGAGCAAAGCAGGTCGAGGAAAACATTCCTGTCCGATTCCCTGGGCAATTTGTCACTTTTGCGCGGGGAGACACCAATCAGATCGAACTCTTCCCGATTCCTGTCAGCCGGAAAAACCCCATCGTCCAGCCCGATGACATAAATATGGTCAAAAGGGAGGTTACGCAAACTGTCCATCGGCGCAAACGTCACGGTTCCTGCGGGAACGCTCCCCTGTCCGGAGCCTTCCAGAGCCCGTTCAAGAGCATGGCGCGCGATCGCAAATCCGGTTTCCAGTTCGGGGCTGCCTTCCGTCATTGCGGCATGCCAGTCGCTGATACACGAACGGACTTCGCGCTCGCTGTCGATCATTTCCGGAGGAACCGTCATGAATGACTCAAGGACATCAAAAAACGTCTGCATCCAGCCATCTGCCGTCTTCAGTCTGGAGAGTTCCCGCTTCAAATGCCGCAAGCCGCCTGTAAATTGCCAGAGCTGGCCTAATGCGACAGCCTGCGATCCCGACGGGTTTCCGGCAGGCAGGCGATTGGCGAGAGGCCTCTGTTCATCATCCGGCAACGCGTAAGCCAGAAAAAGACGGTGCATCCCGTCGTGAAAACTGTGGCTGTCATCTTCCGGCAAATCGAATTCCGATTTATGCGCGCCGTCCAGTCCCCAGCAGATTCCTGCGTCGGCAAACCAGTTTCGCAGCGTTTTAAGATCGCCGTCAAAACCGAAAGTATTGCCGATCAGCGGCTGCATCAACAAGTCAATCACGTCGGAAGCTGAAAAACGGGAAGACGCCAATGCCAGCAAATCGAGCAGGGCGCGCGCCACCGGATTGATCCGGTTGCCGGAGAGGCCGGTAATCACATACGGAATCCGCTGATGGTGGCTGTTATGGCTGAATACCGCCTCGATCATCGGGGCGGCAGCATCCAGATCGGGCGTGACTACCAGAATCCTGTCCACAGCAGGAGGATCGTCCGACGCAAAACGAAGAAGAAGCTGGTCATGAAGGATTTCGATTTCACGTGTCAGGGAATGGGCGACATGAATGCGGATACTGCCGTCATCGCCCAGATGGGACAGCGATGCCGGTTCCAGTTCACGCAACTCCAGAATGGCGTCCTGCAAATGCGATAGCAATGTTTCAGGCACTCCCATTTCTGCATTCGATATGAAAGTCCCGTTTTCCTCTTCGATGGCGCTCAAGCACTCAAGCATTGATTCAAGCGATGCCTTCGTCTGCTTTCCCCATGAGGCGAGCAGGGTATTTCCCGTTTCGTGGTACAGATCTTTCTGCCGGCTTGCCAGATAGGCCAGCCGCCGGGAATCGACGATATCGAACCAGTATTCACGGCATGGATTCAGGACATACAGTTCGATATCGATCAGGTGTCCAAGCTTCTCCAGCATGTCGATATATTGAGGTGCGATGGAAGGTTCGCAAAACAGGTGAATGCGCGCATCCAGAAGGGATGCCGCTTTTTCCCCGTCGTGCGAAAGTGCCTCGAAGAAAAGTTCGACAGGCTGTTTTTCCCGTGTCCCGGTCTCTTCGGCAATCCGGCGCCACAAGGCAGCCTGCCAGCATTGGTCGCTTTCAGCCGTATCGAATTTTTTATGGTCGGCTGGCACGATATTGGCACGCTCGCCTTTAGCCCAGGCCGACAGCCAGTCAGGACGATAAATGACATACTGTTCCATCAGCGCCGCCAGCCTTGCGGCAAGATCGTAACGCATGACCTCGTCACTGGACGAGAGATAGGCCACAAGCCGCGGATAAGGGTCGGCAAAGCCGGGTTCCTGCAACAGGCGAAGAATCCGCCAGACCAGCACGGTGGAAGAAAAAGGCGAGGTTTTCTGGACGGGAACGAGATGGCCGACCTGTCGCCACAACCACTGTGCCAGAAAGGAAAATTCCACATTGGCGCAGACGCCGAACGTATCGGCAATCGCCATCGTCAGGCAGCGTTTTACCGCCGCACTCGGCATGATGATCCGTTCCGGTTCGAACACCGAAGCAGGCGAGGAATGCAGGTTCTTTAACAGAGCGGCAAGAAGATCCTCGAAGCGATTGGACAGATTCAGATTCAGCATGCGATAGCGTAACCGGCCTTTCATTGAAAAATCATTGCCGCCAGACATGAAAACAGGAGTATGCTGTCGGCCTTGGCATACAAATCCATACCGGATTGTACAACCTCGTGCCGTCATATCGTACAATTGACGCAAAAGCGGACGGTTTCTTCCACAAAAAGATGCCGTTTATCAAACTCTGACCGGGAGCGATTATGAAAACAAAACCTGTACTGACTCTGGACGATGCCAGAAAAATGGCCTGTGCCGCCGAAAAGGAAGCCGTGAAAAACGGCTGGATCGTATCCATTTCCGTTGTCGATGACGGTGGTCATCTGCTTTATTTCCAGCGCATGGACAATGCGGCGCCCCTGTCAGCCCACATTTGTGCAGCCAAGGCGAAAACAGCTGCACTGGGCGGCAAGGAAAGCAAGGTTTTCGAAGACATGATCAATGGAGGACGAACCGCTTTCCTGTCCACTCCTGCAATCGACGGCATGCTTGAAGGCGGCGTCCCTGTCATCGTGGACGGGTTTTGCATCGGAGCCGTCGGCGTATCGGGAGTCAAGGCCTTCGAAGATGCACAGATCGCGAAAGCAGGAGTCGCAGCCCTGACGAACTGAATATTAACTGAATTGAAAAGCCACCTTCGGGTGGCTTTATGTTTTGCCTGAAATTTATGCTTGCCATCGCCAATATCGTTTTGCCTGTTTTTGCGCTCATCATCGCAGGTTATGTCCTGCGCAGGCGAAACGTACTGTCCAATAACGCCTGTACCGAACTGAACCGTTTCGTCGTCTATCTGGCGCTCCCGGCTCTCATGATCGACGTTATGGTCAACAGCACCTGGAGCGAGCTGTACCAGCCTGAATTCTTTTACGCGTTCGAGCTTGGCGTATTCATCATCTTTTTTGCCGTACTGCTCTTTCACTGGCTCAAAACAAAAAACTTCACCTCGGCCACCATCGACGCTACCTCCGCGTCCTATGCCAATACCGGTTACATCGGCCTGCCGCTGTGTGCCCTGACATTTGGTGCCGACAAGCTTGGCCCGGCCATGGTAGCCGCCATCCTGACCGTCTCGGCCAACTTTGCCGTGTCCATTGTCTTCATCGAAGCCAGTTCCCAGTCCGGGAAAAGCGTCTGGACAACCCTCAAAAACGTCGGTGTTTCGCTCTGCAAAAACCCGTTGATTTCCGCCCCTGTCATTGCCGGAGCCCTCTGTGCAACAGGCCTCCAGTTACCTCACGGCGTTCTCCAGTCGATCAAACTGCTGGGGGGCGCTGCCAGCCCGTGCGCACTCGTTGCCACCGGCCTGTTTCTTGCCCAGCGGCAGGAAAGTTCCAGCTCGGCAGTCGCCATCGAGCTCGTCATTTTAAAACTGATCGCCCAGCCGGTGATCGCATGGTATTTCGCTTTTCATGTCTTCAACATGCCACCCCTGTGGGCGAAGTCTGCCGTTATCCTCTCGGCGCTTCCAACCGGAACCGGCCCCTTCATGCTGGCCGAACTCTACGGCAAGGGAGGCGGCATTGCATCCCGAACCATTTTCCTGACGACCGTATTGGGCATCCTGACCCTGTCTGTCTGGCTGACCATCCTCTGACATCATGAAGCTTGAAAAACTGACCGGTCACGCCGCCATGTTCGGGGCAAACGCCATGTGGGGCATCATGTCGCCGGTCGCCAAAATGGTCATGGCAGCCGGTATCGTCAGTCCGATGGTCATGACGGACTTCCGCATACTGGGCGCAGCCATCCTGTTCTGGACATTCTCTTTTTTCCGGAAAAGGGAACCCGTCAGCTGGAAGGATCTGGGGCTCTTTTTTCTGGCATCCCAGATCGCCATCGTCTTCAACCAGGGTTCCTTCATCTTCGGCGTCTCCATGACTTCGCCGATCGACGCCTCCATCATCACGACCAGCCTGCCGATCCTGACCCTGATCATCGCCGCCTTTTACCTGAAAGAACCGGTTACCGGCAAAAAAATCACCGGTATCGTCTTCGGAGCGACAGGAGCGATCCTGCTCGTCATGAGTGGCCAGCAACTCGCCAATGGCAATGCCAGCAATATCTGGGGCGACCTGCTGTGCCTGACGGCACAACTCTGTTTTTCCATCTACCTCGTCTTTTTCCGCGGGCTGATCAACCGGTATTCGCCGATCACTATCATGAAATGGATGTTCACCGGTTCGACCCTGTCCGTTTTGCCGTTCACCTACGACAAGATACTGGCAACCGACTGGCCTGCCGTCGAATGGCGCACCTTTGCCGGAATCGCCTTCGTCGTGGTGGGTGGGACTTTCATCAGCTATCTGCTTGTCTCCATCGGCCAGAAACGCCTGAGGCCGACTGTCGTCAGCATGTACAACTACATCCAGCCGATAGCAGCTGCCATCGTCGCCATTTTATGGGGAATGGATACCTTTACCGTTTTGAAAGTCATTTCCGTCATTTTCATTTTCTCCGGTGTGTATCTCGTCACACAAAGTAAAAATCTGGCTACAATAGAAAAAGAAATCGAGCGAGTCAAAACGGGAGAAAAATAATGTCCACCGTCTATTTTCCGGGCTGCAAATACACCATCCATTCACGGGTAAACAGCCGTAAAATCCGGCAATACCTGATCCGTCAGCACGGCATCCGCCAAACCGGCTGCTGCAGCACCGGACTCGACACATTGCGGGAAGAGGACACAGCCGTTTATACCTGTCCGACCTGCAGCGCCTTCATTCAGGAATACACACCGAAAAACCGTTCCCTCTCTATCTGGGAAATACTGGAAAACGACGATGCCTTCCCCTGGCCGGACTACAGTGGCGATACCATGACAGTACAGGACTGCTGGCGATCCTTCGACAACCGTCCCATGCAGGATGCCGTCCGATACATCCTTGGCCGTATGAATGTCGAAACAGTCGAAATCGCGAAAAATTTTGAAAAAACCGACTTTTGCGGTTCGTCGCTCATGAAAACCCAGTCTCCCCGATATACACGGTTCGCCCCGGTCCGTTTTTTCGACCATGCAAAAGACAAATTCATCCCGCTGCCGCCGGAAGAACAGGAAAGGCAGATGCAGGAACACGGCAAGCAATTCACTACCGAAAAAGTCGTCTGCTATTGCACCGGATGCCTGCATGGACTAAAACTTGGTGGCGTCAATGCCGTGCACCTGATGGATCTGATCAGTGCCAGATTATGAACGTCAGAATAATATCACCATGCCATAGCTGACCGAAGAAGAAAACCGTGCTATAAAGAAAAAGTCAGGGCGCGCTTGCGCCTTTTTTTCATGGCCTCTCATTCGAGAGGCCTTTTTGTATCCCATGCCTTCCCGAATCACAAGTCCGGAAGGCATTTTTATTTTGAAAGGAAACAGATATGGACTGGTTCGACACAGGAAAATATTTGTTCAACAAAGCCAGAAAATGGGGCGAAACGATCGGCGACATGACTGCCGCCAGCGACAATCCCGTGGAAAAAACCGGATGGATGGATGAGCAGCAGAAAAAGATCGAACAACAGCAAAAAACCGCTCCGGCTCAACAGGCCAGCCCGAAGGTTCGGAAACAGGCAAACACGTTCGCACAGACACCCCAATCCGATGCTGTACCGGACACATCCAAAACACCGGATAATGAACCCGTCTACGACTGGACAGGCCATCCTGTCACAGAAGAGGAACGGCAGCGTATCCTGTCTGCCCGCGCAAAAGAGCGGGCCGAAAACTCCGACGACGTCAACGAAACACTTGATGGTTTGAAAAAACTGAGGCAAGAACGGCAACAGGACGTTTCCAACCGGAAGGCTTTCCGGTTCGACAGTGACATTCCACAGGAAAAACCAGCTGAGCCACAGCCTTCCGCCTTTGCGAAAACTGCAGAAGTCAATGTCCCGCAGGATGAAAGCATGATGCCGGTATTCCGACATTTCGGTGAAGCGATCATGAAAGCTTTGGGCAATGAAAGCGCCGTTTCCGGTTATGGCCGTTCTCCGGTCGGGATGATTGACCAGAGTTATAAAAGTGCCACCGATGCCCTGGCAAATAACATTACGGAGAATCTCGGAAACAAAAGTGCCGTTTCCGGTTATGGCAGAGCACCGGCCGGTCATTCTGATCTGAGCTATAAAAGTGCCACAGATGCCGCTGCCCGAAATATAACGGACAATCTGGGCGATACGAGCGCGGTTTCCGGCTATGGCCGTGCACCAATCGGACATCAGGATCAAAGCTATGACCCCGCCATAGGTGATGTATCGAAAAATTTCGGACTGGACAGTGCCGTCACCGGCCATGGCAGGCAAGTCATCGGCCACCCGAATATGAGTTACTGGGGAAACTGGGAGGATGACAAGCTCCGTGAAATGCCACTGGATTTCACGTCAAAAGGCGTACAGCAGGGAATGAAAGACTTGCAAATCCTGTTTTATTCCGGCATATCCCTTGCGGGCGAGCATCTTTACAATCTCGTTGGCGGGGACGATACCTCTTTGAGACGTGTTCAGGGAATTCTGGATCGGCATCTGAAAGAACGCCAAAATATGGGGCGATTGAGTACGGACAGAATCCTTGTCGAAGGCGACACTGAAAAAACCATGGAAAACGTGACTCAATACCTTTATCAGGAACTGGGAAACCGGACGGTGAAACTGCCGGCTTATTATGTAGCTGCACATTTGAATACGTTTGCGCAATTATTCGGAGTGTCCTCGGCCGTTTTGTCTTCCAGGTTCTACGCTGATTTCAGGGAGAAAACCGGCGATGGCCATGCGGCTGAATCGGTCATGTATGGCATTCCTCTCGGGCTGTTGAGCGCAGCGCTTCTTCCTTTCAGGGATTCAGGAGTCTTTCAAAGTGCCAAAGAGCTGAAGGATTATGTCCAGTCGATGGTTGTCGGCGCTGCTGTCCACAAGGCTCAGGATGATGGGCGCAAGAAGGTAGTTGATGGTCTGGTTGATAAAAATAATATTAAGAAAACAAAATAAGTATCATTTGTTTTACTTCACTTGACTGATATGGATGAGGCTGTTCATAATGAACCAGCCTTGTCCATACCTGTTATTTCTAATGAAACCTGCTTCCAAGTTTCTCTGGATTGTTTTATTTCTTCTCTTCAGTTCTTCCGTTTTTGCAGATAATGCAAGGGAAGGTTTGCGTCTGTTTGAGGCAGGAAAATACAGGCAGGCCATGGCATATTTCATGAAACCGGACGCCCAAAAGAACCCGGATGTTTTAAATCATATAGGCCATATGTATAACAATGGCCTTGGAGTTGAAAAAAATCTGCAGACGAGTGCCAGATGGTATCAAAAAGCGGCAGAGATGGGTTTCAAGGTTGCCCAGTTCAATCTTGGATTATGTTATCAAAAAGGTGAAGGTGTAGATAAAAACCTGAGCGAAGCCATCAAATGGTTTCGAAAGGCAGCTGAACAGGGATATCCAGATGCCGAATCGAAAATGGGTTATTTCACCGCTACCGGAAAAGGTATCAAACAGGATCTTCCTGAAGCGCTTCGATGGTACCGTCTGGCTGCTGAACATGGTGATGTGAGCTCTTATGCCGATATCGGCATTTTTTATGCCAAAGCTTACGGCGTCAAAAAGAACAAGAACCGCGCCGTCCAGTATTACATCATGGGCGCTGAAAAAGGCGATCCTTACGCGCAATATCTTTTGGGGCGCGCCTATGAACAGGGACGAGGCATCAAATATTCGCCCGAACGGTCTCTTTACTGGCTCGAAAAAGCGGCAGCCAACGGCAGCGCCCTTGCCATGGATGAACTGGTTATCGTTCACGCCAATGGATTGTTAAACCAGCCGATGGATAGCGAGGCTGCCAAAATGTGGGCGGAAAAAGCCCGGCAAAGACGCAAGATAACCGGGGAAACCCACCCGGATATCGACCGCCGCTTGCGCTTTTTCGGGGTGGACGTCGATAAGCTGTAAGGATACCGGCCAGACGAATTCCTGCCTGTATCCATAGTAGCCACGATCCGGAAACATTCCTTCGATGCATCCGTCCTGAATAGGTTGCAATCCCCCCGGATCAGCACGGAAAGGGGTACTCTCTTATCAGGAAAATATTTCAGGCACCGGGCCCGTCAAAAAACGCTTGCGGATATTCCACCACAGCATTCAAAACCGTGTTTTTTCCCTGCAGATTGAACGCCATGAACAGTTCGTCCGGCACGTCAAAGGGCGCTTTCACATCGATACGGCTGGCCGGAAAGTAGCCGAAGCGGGGATAGTAGGTGGCATGTCCGAGCAGGATCGCGTATTCATATCCCATTTCTTTCGCTTTTGCATGAGCCGCCAGAATCAGTTTGCCGCCGATTCCCTGTTTCTGGCATTCCGGCAGGACGGACAGCGGTGCCAACGCCAGCTGGACGGTTTCGCCGACCTTCAGTTTCGTCAACAGGATATGGCCGACGATTTTGCCGTTTTCTTCCGCCACCAGCGACAATTCGGGAATGAATGCATCACTTTTTCTGAGTCGATCAACGAGATGGTGCTCGTCGTGATCGGTATGTTCGGCATTTTCGAAAGCATCTTTGACGACTTGATGGACGGCTTCGTTATCGTCCGGTTTTTCTTCTCGGATGATCATTGTCTATTCCTTTGTGGGCCTGTCAGCCGTTATCATAAAATAAAGGGCAACCAAACGGTTGCCCTTTACTGTCTCCTTTTCAGTTAGAACGCATAATTGAGACGGAAAAGGCCGCTGACCCCTTCACGCTGGCCGACATATCCGGCCAGTTTCGCTTCCAGACTCAGGCGCTGGTTGTTTTGCGGCTTGTATTCCAGACCGATTTCACCGATACCGCTACCGCCTTTCAGGCTCGGGGAATCGATACTGTACATGTGATACAGGGTTCCCTTTGCCTTGCCGTCGAACTCGTATTCGTAACCGAGGCCACCCGTCAAGGTCAGCTCAGGCGTCATTTTGCGCAAGACTTTTGCCATACCTCGCAGACGCTGGGAATTTTCGGCATCGAAATGAACCGGATCACTGCCGACGTTTACCGAATCGCTACCCTGACGGCTCCACAGGTATTTGGCCGAGACATCCAGATCGGTGAGCTGATTGATCGGCGCCAGATAACCGACTCCGGCATGCGCACTGACGTAAGTGACCTTGCTCTTGTAGTGTGCCTGATTGCCAGCCGCGTCAAGATAATTCTTGCCGGTATAATCCGTACTGGTTTTGCCGACCCTGGCCGATCCGTCGAAATACATGCCGTTTTTCAGGCTGTAACGGCCAAGTACGCCAATACCGTAATAGTGGGTATCACCGTCACCCTTGACGGAACCGTTCGCAAAATTATTGTGGCTGTCGTAACTGCCCCAGCCACCCTCGACAAAGACCGCTCCGGCCAGATTGTCCTGTTTCTTCGAGACACCAGCCATCAGTCCGAATCCGTCCAGATCAATATGCGAACCGGTCTTGTACCGGCTGGTCGCTCCCGAAACCGTACCGAATACGGTCAATTTCCCTTCCTGCTGCTCAGCCGCAGCAATGGCGGACGACATCCCCTGATTGGCGACAATATCAGCTCCCTGTGTCACGAGTGCCAGACCCGCCAGCCGGCCTTCGAGGAACGACTTGGTCTTCGGATTGACGCTTGCACCGGTTACCGTGGCGTAAATGTCGTTGGCGTCCTGTCCCAGCGTCAGATCGTAATTCAGGGAATATCCCTGCGACACGTTCGATGCATCCGTCAAGGTGGCACTTCCGGTCAGCCCGGCCGTCTTCAACAGATAAACCTTGTCACCCGATGCGAACGCCACCCCCGGTGCAACCGACGTCACGGCAACTTTGGAA
The DNA here is from genome assembly GCA_019424645.1 of Oxalobacter formigenes. GTDB lineage: Bacteria > Pseudomonadota > Gammaproteobacteria > Burkholderiales > Burkholderiaceae_D > Oxalobacter > Oxalobacter formigenes_D. Next base: position 3,698 of record JAHYZB010000047.1, on the reverse strand, counting down.
CCGGTGACATCGGCGCCTTCTGACGTCTGGATCATGACAGTGCCGTTCGTGGTGGAAGAGGGCAACATGAAATTGTAATTTTCAAAATTACCGACCTTTTTGACACTGATTCCGGAAGTGGCCACATTCAGGGTATTTCCGGTAAAAACACTGGTTCCTGTGGGAACGGTTCCGGACACATTCGTGTCAGCAAAGCCGCCATAAATCGATGTATTCGTACTGAACGTGGAATTTCCTGAAATGTTGACAATATTGCCGGTTGCATTATTGGTTACGGTATTGTCAACAGGTGACAATCCTTCCACAAAACCACCATAAATGTCCCCGTTTACCGTCGCATTTGAAATCGTGACGATATTGTTACTGGCAGTCGTGTTGACGAGTCCCGTCGGAGAAAAACCTTCGGCAAATGCACTGCCCCCATACACGCTACCGTTAACCGTACTGCCGGAAACCGTCACCTTGCTGTCACTGGCACTGGCAGTTGAATTCCCTGTCCCGTTTTGAGTAGCCCGTGCCGAAGTGCCGTACACATTCCCGCCGACCGTGCTGTCGTTGATCGCGACCTCATTGAACTCGCCACCGGCACTGACTGAACCGGAGCCAGCCGCTTTCCCGTAAGAATAGGCGCCATACACATCTTTCGTTACCGAAACTCCGGTCAATGTGACTTTATTGCTGTCGCCATTTACGTTGACTGGCCCTGTATTGTATGTCTGATGAATGGCCGTGGCATTCCCACCATATACCGAACCGCCTATCTGTGTACCTGTCCCGATAGTGACCCTGTTATTGACGGTTTCGGCAAAGATCGCATTGGCCGGACTGGGCGGAGTGCCTGACGTACCATCCGAATAAGCGTAACCTCCATTGACGTCGTTCCATATAACGGCCTTGACGATGTCAACCTGATTGGAACCCGATACGGCATTCAATTGTGCCGACAGGCCACCGAATACATAGGCCGGATTTGTTCCTCCTGAGGCCACATCGACTGTGACCGTATTATTGCTCTCCGATGGAGTGCCTGTTCCCGGAAAAACGGCATTGGGCTGGTTGCTCACATCGCCATAGCCCGCTGGCACCGTCTGCAAATCACCGGGATTGCCCGAATAAACAATATCTGCCGCAAACGCGGTGTTCGCAGACAAGGCGCACAGCAGGAGACAGGCAGCGGCAACCGGCGTGAACCGGTTGCCGCTGTTTGCATTGTGGTTTCGAACTTTCTTTTTGCTGGTATTTTTTGTGACCATTTTTTTATCCTTTTTTTATGCTTTTTTTATGCTTTATTGATGGAAATGACCGTTTGCAGTTTTAATGAAACACCTGATTATAAAGGACATTAAAAGCAAACTGAAATGGTCAATTGCCAAAAGGCAAACTTTCCAAAATAACATTAAATACAGAGCCAATCGTTTGATTTCGCTCGTTTTTGGCGCATAGACGCCTCTTCAATATACAAATATCAATGCATACTGTCGGGAAAGAAAGAAACTAAAATTAAGAGACTGTTTTAGATGGACATGCCTGATTGCCGTGCCAAAAATAGGTATAAAACCAGTGATGCAATTCCATTCCAGAGTTTTACCTGTCCGTACAAAGTCAGGACGATATTTTCAGCCTGTGGCTGGCATTGAGAAAATGTCAAAGCCTGGAGAGTCGGCCTGGCAGAAAGCAAACCTTGAGAACTGTTTTCAATATCATTTTTTGTATACAACTCCTTTTCTTGAATGAATAACCGGCATAAAAATTACCGTCAGGCAATATAAATATTGTTGACACATGTTACCGGACAAAAAAATATATAAAAGCCTAATAACAGATAAATGTATAACTTTTATTTATAAGCCATATTCCATATAGTTTTCATAAAGTTACAAAATTACAACAATAGCATTTTAAATTCCGAAAACGTTCATTTAACATTTATTTATAAATTTTGGATATATTCTGAAAATCCTGCTGGCGACGTAAAAATTCCTGCTTGGCCGAATTAAGTTATTATTGGAAACGTGAACGACAAATCGTTCCGACATGATGCAAAAGCACTTTAACCAGTAAGGAAAACCTTATGCGTTACTATAAAACCGTGCCGTTTCCCATCGGCCCCGTGACTGTCATGGAAGAGGGTGGCAATATCATTTACATCGGTTACACGGCTGATGTCGGTGAAGCCACCAAAAAAGAAACGCCTGTCATCAAGGAAACGTTTCGCCAGCTATCAGACTATTTCGACGGAGAAGTGAAAACCTTCGATATTCCCCTGAAACTGCAAGGGACACCTTTCCAGCTGAAAACATGGTCGGCTCTTCAAACCATTCCCTACGGTAAAACATGTTCGTACGGTGAGATAGCGAAGCAGATCGGCAATCCGAAAGCCAGTCGTGCCGTTGGCATGGCGAACCACAATAATCCGGTTTCCATCGTTATCCCTTGCCATCGCGTCATCGGGGCAAACGGTTCTCTGGTCGGTTACGGAGGAGGCCTTCCTGTCAAACAGCAATTGCTGGAACTGGAAGAACATTATTCCCGAGAACATAATTCCTCTCTTTTTTGAAAAAATTCGATTTCAATTCAAAAACAACATTAAATTTTATAATTTATAAATTATTCATATAATTCATATACTTTCTATATTATCCTAAAGTTATTTATTAAATATAAAATCACACCTTGACGTTTTTCACGACTTTCCGATCATTACTTTAAAGCTAACAATCTAACGAGGCGCTTAATTGATCGGGTGCGTTTTTATCCCTATGCTGGCAACATCGAAGCCTTATCAAAAAGGAGACAATCCATGTTGCAGCAAACAACTTCGCCGAAGAGGTGGGATACCCGGCGACAGGAAAAACAGGAGCGGATAGCCAGACTCGGCATCAGGGGAAAAGTTCTCCCGACTGCCGATATGCCTGCCATGCTTGAAAAACTGATCGCACCCGGCGAGAAGGTCGTTCTGGAAGGCAACAACCAGAAACAGGCCGATTTTCTGGCCCGCATGCTCTCACAAGTCAATCCGGACAAACTGCATGATTTACACATGATCATGCCCAGCGTCAGCCTGCCGGAACATCTCGACCTCTTTGAAAAGGGAATCGCCCGCAAAATCGACTTTTCCTATTCCGGCGCGCAAAGCCTGCGCATGTCGCAGTTGCTGGAAGACGGACTGCTGGAAGTCGGCGCGATCCATACTTATATTGAACTGTATGCCCGGCTCTACGTCGACCTGATCCCGAACGTCGCGCTGGTTGCCGGCTACAAAGCTGACAAAAACGGCAATCTCTATACCGGCCCCAGCACGGAAGACACCCCGGCAATGGTCGAAGCGGCTGCTTTCAAAAACGGCATCGTCATCGCACAGGTCAACGAACTGGTCGACGATGTGACAGACCTCCCGAGCGTCGACATCCCGGGTTCCTGGGTCGATTTCGTCGTCGTGGCCGACAAGCCTTTCTTTATCGAACCACTCTTCACCCGCGACCCACGCCTGATCAAACCCGTTCATATTCTGATGGCCATGATGGCAATCAAGGGCATTTACGCCAAACATCAGGTCCAGTCCTTAAACCACGGCATCGGTTTCAACACCGCCGCCATTGAGCTGCTCCTGCCGACCTACGGGGAACAGCTTGGCCTGAAAGGCAAGATCTGCAAGAACTGGACACTGAACCCGCATCCAACCCTGATTCCGGCTATTG
>JAHYZB010000046.1:25593-32093 GCA_019424645.1 Oxalobacter formigenes | reverse complement strand
ACTTTTTCCTTCGCATCTCTGCTTCAGTGCAGTGGAGAAATGAGATTATGGGCTTCGAGCTGTTCCTTGTCAACACCCTTTTCTCTCTTATTTTCTTTTTTGTCTTTTCACAACACTTTTACAACATTCGCACACCAGCCTCTCTTACCAGTCTCTTTTGCTTTTATAACGGGTTCCTCTATATATAAGGTATATGCCAAACATTGACATCACTTATATAATTGATAAAGTGCCCAGCACATTATTAATCCCTATAGTTCTTTACAGACAATTTCAGAAAGACTTTCCATGAGTTTGAAATGCGGTATCGTCGGTTTGCCAAACGTCGGCAAATCCACCCTGTTCAATGCCCTGACCAAAGCTGGAATCCCGGCAGAAAATTATCCCTTTTGCACCATTGAACCCAATGTCGGCATCGTCGAGGTTCCTGATTCCCGCCTGGACGAACTGGCAACCATCGTAAAGCCTGAAAGAATCCTTCCGGCAGTTGTCGAATTCGTCGATATTGCCGGTCTTGTTGCCGGGGCATCGAAAGGTGAAGGTCTGGGCAACCAGTTTCTGGCCCATATCCGTGAAACAGATGCCATCGTCCAGGTCGTGCGCTGTTTCCAGAACGATAATGTGGTACACGTTGCAGGCAAAGTCGATCCCTTAAGTGATATCGAAGTCATCCAGACCGAACTGGCGTTGGCCGATCTGAATACCGTTGAAAGAACGATCTCACGGGAAATAAAGAAAGCCCAGTCAGGCAACAAGGAATCCGCACGTCTGTGTAACATACTGGAACGTGTTGCGGCGCATCTGAACAAGGCCGAACCAGTCCGTTCAATGGGACTCGACAAGGAAGAAATGGAACTGATCCGTCCGTTATGCCTCATTACGGCAAAACCGACAATGTATGTCGCCAACGTTTCCGAAGACGGTTTTACCGACAATCCTTTACTGGACCAACTGAAACAGTACGCCGAATCGCAAAACGCTCCAATTGTCGCGATCTGTGCAGCGATTGAATCTGAAATCGTTGAATTGCCTGAAGAAGACCGCGCCGAATTCCTTTCCGATATGGGTATGGATGAACCTGGCCTGAACAGACTCATCAGAGCGGCTTTCAAACTGCTGGGATTGCAGACCTACTTTACGGCTGGCGTCAAGGAAGTCCGTGCCTGGACAATTCACATCGGTGATACGGCGCCTCAGGCAGCAGGTGTGATTCACACCGATTTCGAACGCGGATTCATTCGCGCTCAAACTATTTCCTTCGACGATTTTATCGCTCACAAAGGGGAAGTTGGCGCAAAGGAAGCCGGAAAAATGCGGGCGGAAGGCAAGGAATACATCGTCAAGGACGGCGATGTTCTGAACTTCCTGTTCAATGTCTGATTGATCAGGCCGTTTATTGAAAAAGGCCACATGTTCGCGGCCTTTTTTCATTCCGGTTTTATTTTTTCTGAAGCCGGTTGAATTTGTCCATAAGTTGTTCCGGTGTTTCCCTGTGAGCCGGATCATTGACGATACAATCCATCGGGCAAACCTGTTTGCATTGCGGCTCTGGATAATGGCCAATACATTCCGTGCATTTATCAGGATCGATTTCGCACACTTTCTTGCCTAATGTAATGGCTTCGTTAGGGCATTCCGGAACGCAGATATCACAACAGATACATTCGTGAGTAATTAATAAGGCCATTACTTCCTGTTTTCTTTCGAAATTTCTGAAAAGTGGTTTTTGAAAAGCTGATGAGATCAGGATTTCATTTCAATGACTTTTTTCTTCAGCCAATTTTCCACTGACGGGAAAACGAACTTTGAAACGTCGCCACCCAAAAAGGCGATTTCACGAACGATTGTACCGGAAATAAACTGGTATTGATCCGAAGGCGTCATGAACAGCGTTTCTGCTTCCGGCATCAAATACCGGTTCATCCCTGCCATCTGGAATTCATACTCGAAATCGGAAACGGCACGCAAGCCGCGGATGATCACACTTGCATTATGGACTCTGACAAAATCCTTCAATAGTCCCGTAAAACTTTCGACCCTGACGTTTGGATAATGCCCCAAAACCTCCTTGGCGATTTGCATGCGTTCGTCCATGGAAAAAAACGGTTTTTTGACGCGGCTGTCGGCGACACCGACAATCAATTCGTCAAACAGGCCGGATGCACGACGCACAAGATCTTCATGCCCTCTTGTCAGTGGATCGAATGTTCCCGGATATACAGCAATAACCATTTTTTACTCTTTCAGAATTGAACTTTGTATATTATGCCTCAAGATTGGCCTGATGCCTTCATTTCAAGAAGATGATAATAAACCTGACCGGCTTTATTTTCCCTGCAAATGTGGCATTTTTCCCCTTCCGGCAATAATTTATCCAGCTTTTCATTAGTAACGGTTTCATTTGACTCGACGTAAATCAAACCTCCATCAGACAGAAGTTTGACACATAGGGGCAAAATCACGGGTAAAAAATTTTCCTGAAAAGGGGGATCGAGAAAAATCAGGTCAAACCGCTCGTTTGCCTTCAAAAGCCGATCCGCAAAAGCGAAAGCATCGGCATGAACGATTTTTACCTGTCCGGCATTCAATTTTCTTTTGATAGCTTCCAGTCGGGAATATGCTGCCCGGTTTTCTTCAACTGTTACCACTTGCGAAAAACCCCGGCTGGCCGCTTCAAAACTTAATGCCCCTGTCCCGGCAAACAAATCCAGACAGCGCATCTTGCTGAATACGTTTCCTTTTAAATGGGTCAGCCAGTTAAAAAGTGTTTCCCTTACCCGGTCAGGTGTTGGCCTGAGTCCTGGTACGTCTGCAACTGTCAGCGGTGTCCGTTTCCAGACTCCCCCGACGATCCTGACCTGATGGGCTGTTTTATTGGGTGAAGTTTTTGGTTTGTCTTTTTTTAAAGCCATTCTTTTTGATGCCGTTGTCAGCCATTCCGGGCTGTATTTATTTCTGATTGCCGACTACAACGGTAACCAATTCATTTTCAATCACTTTTTGATGGAATGCCTTCTGCACATCTTTCCCGGTTACCTTCCTGATGTTATCCGTCCAGGTATCCAGATAATTAACCGGCAGGCGATAATAGCCAATCATTGAAACCAGATCCAGAATTTTACGATTATTATCCATTTTCATGGCAAAACTGTTGACCAGATGGTCTTTGGCCGCTTTCAGTTCAGCTTGTGTCGGCCCATTTTTCAGAAAGTTGTCCAGTGTTGAATTAACTACTTTCAATGCCGCATCAGCCTGTTTCTTTTCCGTTTGCAGACCAATCAGAAAAGGGCCTTTCTGAATCATCGGAGAAAAAGAACTGTACACGCCATAAGTCAGCCCACGTTTTTCACGGACCTCCTGCATCAGGCGGGAAGAAAAACCACCACCACCCAGAATGTAATTGCCGACTGTCAATGAAAAGAAATCGGGGTCACCCCGTTTTACCGCAGGCATACCCATGAGAATATGCGCCTGTGTCGCCGGATGAGCAATGGTATCTGTTTTGGCAACAGTCACTTTTACCTCTGGCATCACTGGTAAATCGTTTTTTGCGACAGCCAGTTTTTCACTGATCCGGTTTGCAATCTTTTTCGCACCATTCAAATCGGTATCGCCGACAATCGTGATCACTGCCCTGTTGGCCACATAATGATCCCTGTGAAAGGTAACCAGATCGTCTCTGGAAATGGAATTGACCGTTTCAGGAGTAGCGCTGACGCCATAGGGGTGTGAAGGATAAATGTTCTTTTTGAATGCCTTTGCGGCAATGGATTCGGGACGGGTTTCTTCTTCCCTGATAGAAGCGACAAGCCGTGCCTTGTCCCGGTTGAGCAATTCAGCCGGGAAAGAAGGCTTTGCCAGCAAATCTGACAACATCTCGACAGCCTTCTCCGACTGTTCCTGACCGGACAAAACCCTCAGGGAATAGCCTGCCTTGTCCATATCAACGTTATTACTTCTCACTGCACCGACATCGGCAAACGTATCGAGAATTTTCGCCTCGGCAATCGCCATACCCTGAGTATCTTTGATCCCCTTGTCCAGCGAGGCATTCGTCAACCCGGCCAGTCCGCTTTTTGTAGCCGGATCACGTCTCGAACCGGCATCGAAGTCCACATTGACATCAATGACTGGAATAGCATGGGTTTCAACAAAAAGGACTTTTGCACCATTTTCTGTTTTCCATTGTTGAATGGGAATAGCGGCCCATGCCATCGAGCTGATTCCAAGAAAACACAAGATACCGGCAAGCTTGCGGGCCCATGCCAGCACAGGAAATGTTTCAGCGATTTTTTTCATATTGAACTCTTCATTCATTTTAAGGAGCTGTCCCTTTATTTTTTCTTTTCAGTCAATGCGACGGGCACCAGATTAGCCACAGTCAGCGAATCATCTGAAAAATATTTTCTGGCAACTGCCTGAACCTGTTCTGGCGTCACCTCCTTCAATTTTTCGATAATGCGATCGATCTGTTTTTGTCCGATACCTGACATTTCAAATACGCCGACTTCCATCGCCTGTCCGAACATGGAATCCCGTTTGTAAATCTGGGAAGAAATCAATTGCATTTTGACCCGCTGCAATTCTTCCGCAGAAATTCCTTTCTCGGCAATATTGGCAATCTCACGCTTCAGTCTCTTTTCCAGTTCATCCACAGAAACGCCTTTTGCCGGTGTCCCTTCAACGACAAATAATGCCGGGCCACGACTTACAGCCGAATAATCCGCACCTACTGCAAGGGCCACCTGATCCTTGCGAACCAGAGAAGAAGACAGGCGGGCATTGTCGTAGCCGTCCAGTACCGTCGCCAGCACATCAAGCGCATAAACGTCACTATCCTTTTCAACATCTCTTAAAGCTGGAACCTTGTATGCCAGAACGACGGAAGGATTTTCAGCCGGCGCCTTGACAGCAATTCGTCTCACACCTTTCTGTACCGGCTCGACCTGAGGTTTTGTCGCAGCCAGTTTTTTCGGCTTGATATGGCCAAAATGTTTTTCAGCCAGTTTTTTGACTTCATCCGCTTTCACGTCCCCGACAACAACCATCGTGGCATTGTTCGGCGCATACCATTTTTCATACCAGTTCCTGGCATCATTCACCGTCATGTTTTGCAAATCGTTCATCCAGCCAACAACGGGCCAGTGATAAGGATGGGCATTGAAAGCCGTTGCGCGCAATGCTTCATCAACCAGCGCATTCGGCTGATCATCCGTGCGCCAGCGCCGCTCTTCCATCACAACCTTGATCTCTTTCTGGAAATCTGCATCCTTGAATTGCAGATTACTCATGCGGTCCGCCTCCAGCTCCATCATCTTTTCAAGATTCGCCTTTGGAATCTGCTGAAAATAGGCGGTGTAATCCGTATTGGTAAAGGCATTGTCCTTGCCACCTAATCCGGCGACTATTTTGGAGAGGCTGCCATCGGGATATTTTTTCGTTCCCTTGAACATCATGTGTTCAAGCACATGGGCAACCCCCGTCGTTCCGTTCGTTTCATCCATCGAACCGACACGGTACCAGACCATATGAGCAACAACCGGAGCCCGGTGGTCTTCCCTGACGACGACTTTCATACCGTTTTTCAGGACGAATTCCTGAGCCGGTTCTGCCTGAACGCCATTCTGTACCCAGAATAGGACAAACATCAGACCAAACAACAATTTTCGAATTTTCATATTTGCAGCTCTGCTAGAATGATATTTTCCAAGGGTTTGTTTAAACGTTTTTATTCAGTCTATTTTTGCCCATGTTCAGCTTCTTCAAAAAGAAAACCAGCGATGTCCCTGCCGAGCAGGAAAACAGCCAATCCTCATTGGCAGACTTGTCATTGACACCACATGAGTCTTTCGAAGTCTCTTCCGGTAATATAGATGCATCTTCAGACATTGCCAAGCAAGATACTGAAAAAAAGCAATCCTGGCTGAGTCGCCTCAAAAGCGGGCTTGCCAAAACTTCAGCCAATCTGAATATTTTCGGTGGAACTACCATTGATGAAGAATTGTTTGAAGAACTGGAAACAGCCTTGCTGGTTTCAGATGTCGGAATGCCTGCAACGGAATATCTTCTCGACGAACTTCGCAGGAAAGTCAAAGAAGAAAAGCTGACGCAGCCTTCTGAAATCAAAACGGCACTTTCCGCCTTGTTGACCGATCTGCTGGCTCCATTGCAAAAAAACCTCGAAATCGGCCGCCATAACCCTCTGGTTATCATGATGGCCGGAGTAAATGGCGCAGGCAAAACAACAACCATAGGCAAACTGGCTCAGCACCTGCAAAACAACGACCAGACCGTCCTTCTCGCCGCGGGCGACACTTTCCGAGCCGCCGCCCGTGAACAGCTTTCCGTTTGGGGCGACCGGAATAAAATTACCGTCATCGCACAGGAGTCCGGTGATCCGGCCGCCGTCGCTTTCGACGCCGTTCAGTCAGCAAAAGCAAAAAACATCAACGTCGTCATGGTCGACACGGCAGGCAGACTACCAACACAATCGCATTTGA
>JAHYZB010000046.1:17758-25583 GCA_019424645.1 Oxalobacter formigenes | reverse complement strand
TGGTAAAGGGATGGATGAAGCGCCACACGAAATCATCCTTGTCATTGATGGAAACACGGGGCAAAACGCACTGGCACAGGTCAAGGCATTCGACGAAACCCTGGGCCTGACAGGCCTGATCGTCACGAAGCTGGACGGGACGCCAAAGGGCGGCATTCTGGCGGCTATTGCGAAGAATCACCCTGTTCCTGTTTATTTTATCGGTGTCGGTGAAAAAATCGACGATTTGCAACCCTTTGTTGCCGAAGAATTTTCAAACGCATTGTTGAGCTAACCATGAGCGCAATGATTCAATTTCAAAACGTATCCAAATGCTATCCGGGCAATATCGTTGCCGTACAGGATATTTCACTTTCCATCAATCAGGGAGAATTCGTCTTTTTGTCAGGCCCATCCGGGGCCGGAAAATCGACCCTGTTGAAAATGATCGCAGCCATCGAACGCCCGGATGCCGGGACGTTGACAGTGAATGGACAGGAAATCGGCCAGATGAAACCGGCTGGCATTCCTTATCTGAGACGAAATCTGGGTCTGATTCTCCAGAAGCAGAATCTGTTATCAGACAGAACCATTCTGGCCAATGTCATGCTTCCCATGCTCGTCACGGGAACGCCCAAAGACGAAGCCGATTCACGTGCCCGCGCCGCTCTGGAAAAAGTGGACCTCGTCCATCGTGCAGAATCATATTCGCCCACGCTTTCAGAAGGGGAACAGCAGCGTGTCGCCGTCGCCCGTGCCATTGTCAACCGTCCCCAAATCATTCTGGCTGACGAACCGACTGCCAACCTCGACCGTGCCAATGCGAACAAGGTGATCGATGCCATAACCTTCTTCCAGTCAGCCGGCGTAACCTGTGTCATTTCCACGCATGATGAGCAGCTCTTCGGCAAAGCGGACCGAATTGTTTTCCTGAATCAGGGACAAATCGAACATATTGAACAACCCACGAATGGTAAACAAGCATGAATATCTGGTTTACAAATCATATAAATGCCATTAGCAATGCACTTGGCCAATTTCGCCGTTCCCCAGGACATTTCTTTTTCAATATTCTTGTTCTGGCGATGACGCTGGCGCTCCCATTCGGAGGCATTACACTTCTGGACAACGTTCAGTCCGTCACACGACAATTGTCCGTTTCGCCGGAAATCAGCGTCTTTCTCAAAGCCGATACATCGCCAGCAGACGCTGCGGCTGCAGAGCAATCCATCACAAAAATATTTCAGGCGGAAAACCAGAATATCGAGCTTGTATTCATAACGAAAGATGCAGCATTGCAATCTCTTCAGAAAAAAACCGGACTTTCAGACGTTGTAGACTCTCTCGGAAGCAATCCACTGCCCGACAGCTACATTATCCGCCTTAAGGATGGCGCAGAAAGCCGCAATCTGTCTGCACAGGTCGAATCGGCTGCCGCACAACTGCAAAAAATACCTTCCGTCGATAAAGTTCAGGTCGATTCCGACTGGACAAAACGGCTGGCCGCCCTATTGAGCGTCATGCGAATGGGGCTCTTGTTCCTCGCTATCATTCTCAGTGTGGTCGTCATCGTCGTCACGTTCAACACTGTCCGGCTTCAGGTCTTGATGCACCTCGATGAAATTACCGTTTCCTGGCACATCGGCGCCAGCAGGGCCTATATCCGGCGTCCGTTCTATTACATGGGCATTTTTCTTGGCCTGTTCTCGGGAATAATCGCTCTCGTACTGATTGACGCATGCCTTTATCCATTCAATACCGTCATTGTTGAACTGGCACAGTTGTACGGTTCCAGTTTTCAGCTGACACCGGTAAGCCCTCTTGTTTCTGCCATCCTGCTGGCTGGAAGTGCTGCGCTGGGGTGGCTCGGAGCTATCCTGTCGGTCAACCGCCAGCTCTGGAAAATCAACTGAGAAATCAGAACGCCGGTTTTTGCCATTTCCCGTTCAAATGAGATAAAACAAAAATCCGGCGTCCCTTTTCGAATAAAGTGAATGTTCCCCCGATGAAAGATCCACTTCTTTCAAAATCGGTCAGCTTTGCACATAATTAGCACTCTCACCACAAGAGTGCTAAAATAAACGCTAAATAAATTAACCAGATAAAAGACAAAGGAGGAAGAATGAGCGCAAAGTCCGCACAAGCTTCATTGCTGCCGGTTAGCCGTCATGCCTTGGCTCCTGTTTTGACAGGTTCACTCGGCAATATTGAGGCTTACATCGCGGAAATCAACCGCATGCCGATGTTGACCCCTGAACGGGAAACCGAACTGGCACTCAGTTACCACGAAAATAACGATCTTGCCGCAGCTCAGGAACTTGTCCTGTCCCATCTGAGACTGGTGGCTTCGATTGCCCGTAATTACCTGGGTTACGGCCTTCCGCATGCCGACCTCATACAGGAAGGCAACATCGGATTGATGAAAGCCGTCAAACGTTTTGACCCGAAAATGGGCGTGCGACTGGTATCGTATGCCATTCACTGGATCAAGGCTGAAATACATGAATACATTCTCCGGAACTGGAGAATGGTCAAGGTGGCGACAACCAAGGCGCAAAGAAAACTGTTTTTCAACTTGCGCAGCCACAAAAGCGGCAACGACGCCATGACAAGAGAACAGATTCGTTCCCTTGCCGAAAAATTGAATGTGAAAGATGAAGAAGTTTCAGAAATGGAAACGCGTTTGAGCGGTCACGACATCGCGCTTGAAACGCAGCACGATGATGACGACGATAATTTCGCGCCGATCGCGTATCTCTCATCTGAACAGACAGAACCGACACGAATTCTGGAAGCCAAACAACATGATCGCCTGCAATCGGAAGGCCTGTCTGAGGCACTGGATAAACTGGATGAACGATCGAAACGGATTATCGAAGCCCGTTGGTTGAAAAATGACGACGGCAGTGGCGCTACCCTGCATGAGCTTGCCGCAGAATTCGGCGTTTCAGCCGAACGTATCCGCCAGATAGAAGCTGCCGCGTTGAAAAAAATGAAAAATACACTTGTCGCTTACAGTTAAAAAAGGTGCTACACGCACCTTTTTATTTTTCTGAATCGCTTCGCCCATAAAACCGCATCACTTTTTCCCCTGAGGCCATAAAATTATCTTTTTTAAAAGCATGGGCAATAATAATTTCGAACTCCAGCAATAAATTGCCACACTCATCCCTGCTTTTTTCAAGCGATTTCAACAGTTTTCCGTACTCGTTCTTTCCTAAAAGCCCCCTGCGACGACCGGACATGGCATTTCCGCCGAATGAACGTACATCTGCCAATAATTTTTGGGCGTCTCTATATGTGACATTAATCCGTTCTCTCTCCAATACCGGTTCCGTAAAACCGGTTTCGATCAAAACGTCTCCCAACTGAATCATATCTTCAAACGAATGGACGTGAGAATAAGAGTCAATGCCAGAAAAAGACTTTTTCAGCTCTGCAAAAGTGCCATTGCCGAAACAGGAAAACATCAAGAGCCCATTCGGTTTGAGAACACGGTTCCATTCCCTTAAAACCTCATCCGGTTTCGGATGCCAGTGCAAGGCCAGATTGGACCAGATGATATCGATCGTATTCGTTTCAAGCGGCAGCGCAGCAAAATTTCCACAAACGAAACCGGTTATTTTTTTGTTATTTTCACGTTTGGCCTCTTGCAGAACAGCCCATGACATATCGAGCCAAAACACATGACTGCCGCCAAAGCGCTTAACCAAAAGAGGCGTATCCGCTGAATAACCGCACCCGGCATCCAGAATATAAGCCGGATCGATTTTTACAAGCGACAAACGTTCTGACATACGACTGGCAACTTCGCGTCTCATGAACTGCGAATCTCTGGTTCTGTCAGGCTCGTCAAATAATGACCGCACCTTTTCTAACTCAATAGGCATACAATCCACTTCTTTAAATGATCCGTTATCGAACAGTCAGTGTAATAATGATGCCTTGAGCGGCATTGATGAAAAAACAGATTTTACAGACAAGATAGAATACATGACGATGAATTTTAATTTTCTTCAAGGTATTCCTTTTCTGACCGGGCTCATCAAAAGCATTCCATCCCCTTGCGCCTTGTGTCATTCAGACAGCAGAGATGGAATTTGCGACGATTGTTATCACCGGTACTTCTCTCCGCAATTGCCACGCTGTTCAAAATGTGCAAATACCCTTCCCTTTCACGATCCTGAAAATGAAGATCTGTTGTGCGGCGATTGCATAAAGAAACTCCCTTCTTTCAATGAAACAATTGTCGCTATCGATTATGAACCGCCACTGGACCAACTGGTTCATTTACTGAAATTCCACGCCAATCTGGCTATGGCTCCTATTATGGGAAAACTGATATACAAAGCCATTGAAAAAAACCGGCAACCAGTTTGTCCCGATTACCTCATTGCAGTACCCCTCGGAAAACAACGACTGATCGAGAGGGGTTTCAACCAGTCTCTGGAAATAGCCAAAACACTGTCCTGTTTCTTGAAAGTCGATCTTGTTTTCGACCTGATAGAAAGAAGCCGTGAAACGGAAAAACAATCAACCATTTCGTTTAAAGAAAGAAAAAAGAACGTTCGCAATGCATTCGGGATTGTTGAAACCAACAGGCATCTGATAAAAAACAGTCATATCGGAATCATTGACGATGTCATGACAACCGGCGATACACTGGAAGAAATTGCCGAGTTACTGAAAAAAGCCGGGGCAGCACGGATTACCAATTTTGTTTATGCCCGCACTCCACCCAAAAATTTGCAGGAGATTTAAATTGTTTCATGTCGTACTGGTAGAACCCGAAATACCACCCAATACCGGCAATATCATCCGGTTGTGTGCCAATTCGGGAGCACAACTCCATCTGATCGAACCTCTCGGCTTTCCGTTAGACGATGCCAGGATGCGCCGTGCCGGACTGGATTACCATGAGTTTGCAAGGATGGTAGTCTATAAAAACTGGGATGACTTTCTGAAAAAAATGTCTCCCGATCCATCCCGTATGTTCGCTTTCACGACCCACGGAAGTTCGATATTTTCCACATTGGAATTCAGGCCGGGTGACATGTTCATTTTCGGTTCAGAAACCAAAGGATTGTCCCAGGAAATACATGCTTTTTTTCAGGAAGGCCATCGCGTACGCTTGCCGATGAGACCGGACAACCGTAGCCTGAACCTTTCCAACAGCGTTGCGATTGCCGTCTATGAAGCCTGGCGGCAAAACGGCTTTGCCGGAGGAAATTGAACAAAAAACAATAAAAAACCCGGTTTTGAATAGCATAATTCAAAACCGGGTCATAAACTAAAGGAAAGAAACTAGCCAAACATCCCCTTGATCTTGTCCATCCAGGATTTCGCCTGAGGAGTATGTCTTGCGCCCCCTTCGACGACCAGCTTGTCGAATTCACGCATCAATTCTTTTTCCCTGTCTGTCAGCTTGACGGGCGTTTCCACTTTTACATGGCAGTACAGATCGCCGGGCTGTGAAGCACGGACACCCTTGATGCCTTTTCCACGCAGACGGAATGTCTTGCCTGTCTGGGTTCCTTCAGGAATATTGAAGGCAAGTCTGCTCCCCAGAGTCGGCACTTCGATTTCCCCTCCCAAAGCGGCAATACCGAAAGAGATCGGAATTTCACAGTGGAGGTCATCCCCTTCACGCCGGAAAATGGCATGCGGCAACACCCTGATTTCGACATACAAATCGCCCGGAGGCCCGCCATTCTGGCCCGGTTCGCCATTTCCTGCTGAACGGATACGCATTCCATCGGCAATACCTGCCGGAATCTTGACTTCGAGCGTCTTGTTCCGTCGGATTTTCCCGATACCCATACAGGTCGGGCATGGTTCCTTGATCTGTTTTCCTGTTCCATGACAGGTCGGACACGGCTGCTGGACGCTGAAAAATCCCTGCTGCATACGAACCTGTCCCTGACCGCCACAGGTTGTACAGGTCGTCGGCGAAGTACCCGGTTTGGCACCCGTGCCATGACAGGTTCCGCAATTGTCCCACGACGGGACACGAATCGTTTTGGTACTGCCTTTGGCCGCCTCATCAAGCGTGATATCCAGGTTGTAACGCATATCGGCACCACGGTACATCTGCGGGCCGCTGCTTCTCTGGCCGCCACGCCCACCGCCGCCGAAAATATCGCCAAAAATGTCGCCAAACGCATCTGAAAAATCAGCAGCACCCGCCCCACCCGGATGACCACCCATATTCATATTGGGATCGACACCTGCATGGCCGAAACGGTCATACGCTTCGCGCTTGTGCTCGTCAGAAAGCATTTCATATGCTTCCTTGACTTCCTTGAACTTTTCCTCAGCCGTTTTGCTGTCGGGATTGCGATCGGGATGAAACTTCATCGCAAGCTTGCGATAAGCTTTTTTAATTTCATCATCCGAGGCATTTTTAGCAACCCCTAGAACCTCGTAAAAATCTCGCTTTGCCATCTTGTCCACATTAAAAAAAGCGATTGTCGCAAAATCAGAATGTTCCAAATACTCCACAAGGAGCAGACTGGCATCGACATGTCCGAAACTACGAAACCACAACGCCGGGCAGAAAAGTCAATTCATTTTGATTTTCCCTGCCCGGCGGATAAAGGCTGACAGTTTATCAGTCTTTGTCTTTTACTTCCTTGAAGTCTGCATCGACGACATCGTCATCCAGTTCCGGTTCCGGCGCGGCTCCAGCTGAAGCGCCAGCCGCACCTGCGGCAGCGCCTTCTGGTGCCTGATCAGCGTACATCTTTTCACCCAGCTTCTGCGCAGCCGTGGAAAGTGCACTCATCTTCGAATCGATATCAGCCTTGTCGTCACTCTTCAAGGCTTCTTCCAGATCCTTGATGGCACCTTCAATGGTTTCCTTCGTAGGAGCATCCAGCTTGTCACCGTACTCTTCCATCGATTTCTTCGTCGTATGGACCAGTGCGTCACCCTGATTGCGGGCTTCGGTCAATTCACGGATCTTGTGATCTTCCGCGGCATTGACTTCTGCATCCTTGACCATGCGCTGGATTTCCTCTTCAGACAAACCTGAATTGGCTTTGATGGTGATCTTGTTTTCCTTGCCGGAAGCCTTGTCTTTCGCACTGACATGCAAAATACCATTGGCATCGATATCGAAAGTCACTTCGATTTGCGGCATACCGCGTGGAGAAGCAGGGATACCTTCCAGATTGAATTCACCCAAAGCCTTGTTCCCTGCAGCCATTTCACGTTCACCCTGATAGACCTTGATGGTCACGGCAGGCTGATTGTCTTCGGCCGTCGAGAATATCTGGCTGAATTTGGTCGGAATGGTGGTGTTTTTCTGAATCATCTTCGTCATGACACCGCCAAGGGTTTCGATGCCCAGAGACAATGGGGTCACGTCCAGCAGCAACAGATCTTTACGGTCTCCCGACAAAACTGCGCCTTGCAAAGCTGCACCGACAGCAACCGCTTCATCGGGGTTGATGTCTTTACGTGCTTCCTTGCCGAAAAACGCTTTCACCTTGTCCTGAACAGCAGGCATACGGGTCATACCGCCAACCAGAATGACGTCGTCAATATCGGAAACGGAGAGACCCGCATCTTTCAGAGCGATACGGCATGGTTCGATCGTCTGATCGATCAGGCCTTCAGCCAAAGATTCCAGTTTTGCACGAGTCAGTTTCATGTTCAGATGAACCGGTGCACCGTTTGCCATCGCGATATATGGCTCGTTGATTTCCGTCTGTTGCGTAGACGACAGTTCGATTTTCGCTCTTTCGGCAGAAGCCTTGATACGTTGAAGGGCAATTGGATCCTTCCTCAGATCGATACCATTGATCTTGTTGAATTCATCGATGATGAAGTCAATGATACGCTG
>JAHYZB010000046.1:17303-17748 GCA_019424645.1 Oxalobacter formigenes | reverse complement strand
CGCCATTGGTCGACAAAACCTCAAACTGTTTGTCACCATCCAGATCGGCAATTTCGATAATGGAAATATCAAAAGTACCTCCACCCAGGTCATAAACGGCGATTTTCTTGTCGCCCTTGCCAGCCTTGTCCAGACCGAACGCCAGTGCGGCCGCCGTTGGTTCATTGATGATACGCTTGACGTCCAGTCCGGCAATACGACCGGCGTCCTTCGTGGCCTGACGCTGTGCATCGTTAAAATAGGCCGGAACGGTAATGACCGCTTCAGTCACTTCTTCGCCGAGGTAATCTTCAGCCGTTTTTTTCATTTTGCGCAAAACTTCGGCGGATACCTGGGGAGGTGCCAGTTTCTTGTCATTCAGGACGGAAACCCATGCATCATTGTTCTCTGCCTTGATAATGGAAAAAGGCATGATCGGGATATCACGCTGAACTTCCTTGTCGTC
>JAHYZB010000046.1:0-17293 GCA_019424645.1 Oxalobacter formigenes | reverse complement strand
CCGATCAGGCGTTTGATTGCATACAACGTATTCTTTGGGTTAGTGACTGCCTGACGTTTGGCCGGTGCACCCACCAGAATTTCACCGTCATCCAGATAAGCGATGATGGAAGGTGTCGTCCGATTACCTTCGGAGTTTTCGACAACGCGTGGCTGACCACCTTCAATAATGGCGACGCAGGAATTGGTCGTTCCCAGGTCGATACCGATAATTTTTGACATATTCTTTCCTTTCAATACCGTAAATTTTTTTCAGGATTGTGGGTGAAAATCTCAACCGAATGACCTTTTCAAACCTACTTGTTTGATCATTCCTATCCGTTACTGTTCCTTAGATAGCGATTTTTTTTCAAATTTCAAGACTTCTTGGGGGCTGCGACAATCACAACGGCGGGCCTTAACAAACGGTCAGCCAGCGTATAGCCCTTTTGCAAAACGGAAACGACTGTATTCGGTTCCTGATCGGCCTCAACCATCTGAATAGCCTGATGTTTCATAGGATCGAGTTTTTCGCCCTGTTCCGGAACGATTTCGAAAATCTTGTTCTGTTCGAATACCTGATTCAACTGCCGAAGGGTAGCGTCAACCCCATCCTTGATCGAATCGACGGAGGGCACTTCCGTTTTCAATGCCATCTCAAGACTGTCTTTGACGCCAACCATGGATTGTGCAAAGTTCTCGATCGCAAATTTATGCGCCTTGGCAATATCTTCCTGAGCACGTCTGCGAATATTTTCACCTTCAGCCTTGGCACGCAAAAACGACTCCTGCATTTCGGCAGCCTGCTTTTCAGCATTAGCCAGCTTTTCTGCAAAAGCATCGTCTTCTGTTTCAACAGCCTCTCCCACTGGTATTTCCACTTCTTCTACCAGAGGATTGGCACTGCTGTTTTCATTTTCCGGGTTTTGCACTGTGACCTCCACGTCAATATCTTTCAGAATTCTTTTGACATGGGGACGAGAGTATTAATTTCAAGGGAAAACAGGAAAATAATTTTTCTTTGTCCAAATCGACAGAGAAATCAGCGAAGCTTTAACATTTCCCGTGCGTGATTCAGTGTCGCGTCAGTGATTTCAACACCGCCCAGCATGCGGGCGATCTCGACAATACGCTCGTCATCGTCCAGTTCGACAATACGGGAAACCGGATGGAGGACTTTATCAACCGACATCTTAGTGACCTGGAAATGACGGTTTGCCTGACTGGCAACCTGGGGAAGATGGGTAACACACAAAACCTGATGGTCTTTTCCGAGCCGTTTCAACAAGAGGCCGACCACTTCAGCAACCGCACCGCCAACGCCCGAATCCACTTCGTCGAAAATCAGCGTCGGCGTTGCCGTTGCCTTCGACGCAATCACGGAAATAGCCAGCGAAATACGTGCCAGCTCACCACCCGAAGCCACTTTTGCCAGCGGCCTCAATGTAGTACCTGCATGACCGGCAACCAGAAATTCAACCTGATCCACACCATATGCATGAGGCGCACCGATTGACACCTCAATTGCGAACCGTCCTCCGGACATATGGAGATCTTCCATGATGGACGTCACCATATCACTCAGCTCTTTTGCCGCTTCATGCCGTTTTCGGGACACTGTTTCAGCCAGTTCAAAATAACGCTTTTGCGCCTCGGCTTCCTGTTTGCGTAATCCGTCGATATCGAAAAGCTCGCCATACTTTTTTAACGCCGCTTTCTTTTCATTCAACTCGGCATGCAATGATTCCGGCTGTACCTTGAATTGACGTGAAGCAGAATGAAGCGCCTCCATTCTTTTTTCAACTGTATTCAAAAGCCCGGGATCGAGATCGGCACGGGAAAGATAATCCTTAAGAACATAAGACGCTTCCTGCAACTGGATCTTCGCCGACTCCAGCAATTCAACGACAGGAGTCAATTTCTGGTCGTAGGCCGTCAGTTTCGATAAATTCTGTTCCAGCGCATGCAAACGGGACAAGACAGGCTGATCGGATTCAACAATTTCTGAAACAGCATGCTCTGCACCTTCGACAAGGCTGGCAGCATGAGACAGGCGGTCGTAATCGCTGTTGACCAGTTCCCATTCGCCTTCTTTCGGATCAAGTTTTTCCAGTTCACTGACCTGCCATTCAAGATGTTCCTTTTCGGCAAGAATTTTTTTTGAGTCGTTTTCGACTTCCCCGATTTGTCGGGACAAAGCTTGCCAGTCGCGATATCGGTTGGCCAACTCTTCCAGCTCAGTTTGCAAACCGGCATGCCTGTCCAGAAGCAGGCGCTGCTCTTCCTGCCTCAATAACAACTGGTGAGCGTGCTGTCCGTGGATATCGACCAGAAAGGAAGCCAATTCACGCATCTGTGAAGTCGTCACAGCCACACCATTGACAAATCCCCTTGAACGTCCCGAACTGTCAATCGTTCTGCGAATCAGGACAGAATCATCCTCAGCATCAATTTCATTGGCTTTGAGCCACTCCACAACCGCTTCATTTGCAGTAAACTCTGCGCCGATATCGGCTTTGTTGGCCCCCTCCCGAACCACACTGGAATCTCCTCGTCCACCAAGCGTCAACTGCAACGCGTCAATAAGGATCGACTTGCCTGCACCGGTTTCACCCGTTAATGCAGAAAAGCCGGAACTGAAATCCAGTTCCATGCTGTCGACAATAACAAAATCATGAACAGTGAGTGCTCGGAGCATGTGGGTTTACGGTTTCAATAAATCGGCAAACAATCTATTAATCAGGCAAAAACCTAGTCAACGACTTTTTCACGTCTGGAAATTTCGTTCCAGTGCAGCTTGTTTCGTAAAGTATCGTAATAACTCCATCCCATTGGATGAAGGAAAGTAATCGTGTCTGCTGAACGCTTGATAAAAATCCGGTCTGAATTTCTCAGGCTGGCAAAAGACTGCGAATCGAAATTGATACTCGGCTGATTGGCTTCCACGACTTCAACGACAATCTCGCTGGTATCAGGAATGACAATAGGCCGGTTCGACAGGGTATGCGGCGCGATCGAGACGAGCACAATCCCGCCGAGATTCGGATGTAGCATCGGGCCACCGGCAGAAAGAGAGTAGGCAGTCGATCCGGTCGGCGTCGAAATAATAAGGCCATCCGAACGCTGCTGATACATAAAGTGGCCATCCACGTGTACACGAATATCGATCATGCCCGACCCGCCTCCACGGGAAATGACAATGTCGTTAAACGCTATGGCATGATGAACGGTTTCACCAGCGCGGATAATCGAACCTTCCAGCAAGAAACGCTGTTCGGAAATATATTTCCCTTTCAGCATTTTATCCAGCACAAGCAACATCCGGTTCAATGGAATATCCGCCATGAATCCCAGATGGCCGTGATTGATCCCGATCATCGGAACGCTGTAGGGAGCCAGCTGACGGGCAATACCCAGCATGGTCCCATCCCCCCCGATAACGATAGCCGCTTCAGCCTGTGCACCGATTTCTTCAAGATTCATCGATACAATGCCCGGCGTCGAAATATTGGCTGCCGTTTCAGATTCGTAGACAACAGTATGACCTGCCTCCGCCAGGAAGTTGGCGACCTTCTCCATCGACTGGATAATACTGCTGATATATACCCTCGATACGAGTGCGAAAACTTTCTTTTTTGGCTGCATTTTTATCCGTGAATTAGCTATAACGAACAGTTTCAGATTACACCAAAAATCCCTTTCTGAAACAGAAAATATTCCAATCAAATAAGATAATCTGCTTAAACACTGATTTTCCCGTTTATTTTGCCCGGGTAAGTGCAGTTAAAATCCCACAAAAAAAGGGGAATTTTTCCTGAAAGAAAGACAATTTTTTCGTATTTTTAAATTTTTAAAACATCCCTTCGTCAAAAAAGACTTATAAATCATTAAAGATCGCATTGTTCTCAAAACACGGAAATCAACAGGAGATATAATTGTCAAATACGTAAATAACCGAACATCAGAACAAAATCCAAATGTCTCTTGAACCGCGTGCACTGACCTTATTAAAAACTCTGGTTGAACGGTATATTGCCGAAGGTCAGCCAGTCGGTTCGCGTGCGCTTTCAAAATTATCAAAACTGGATTTGTCTCCTGCGACCATTCGCAATATCATGGCCGATCTGGAAGAAATGGGTTTTGTGTCGAGTCCGCATACTTCTGCAGGAAGAATACCGACGCCAAGAGCTTATCGTGTATTCGTCGATACACTTCTGACTGTCCAGCCTGTCAGTGAAAATACAATCGAGTCGAATCTCCATCTAAGCCCGCAACTCGGAAAACCCCAAAAGATCATTTCCAATGCTGCCCAAATGTTGTCCTCACTGACACAATTTGCCGGAGTCGTACTTTCCCCGCAACACGAATCCGCTTTTCAGCAGATTGAATTTTTGCGTCTTTCCGAAAAAAGGATATTGCTGGTCATCGTGACACCGAACGGCGACGTCCAGAACCGTCTGCTTCTGACTGAAGTCGATTACACACCGTCACAATTAAATGAAGCAGCCAATTACATTAACAGCCAATACAATGGCCTGAGCTTTAATGAAATCCGGCTGCGGCTGCAAAGTGAACTCAAGGAAATCCATAGCGATCTTTCCAAACTGATGCAAACAGCCATCGAAGCCGGTGATGAGGCCATATCGGATAACAGTGAAGATGTTGTCATTGCAGGCGAAAACAATCTACTGAGCGTCAACGGCTTTGCCTACGATATCAACTCCCTGCGCAAACTGTTTGACATGTTCGAACAGAAAACGGCATTGATGCAATTGCTGGACGTTTCCAGCAAGGCCAGCGGTATCCAGATTTACATCGGAGGCGAGTCACAACTGCTGCCGATGGACGACATGAGCGTTGTCACGGCTCCTTATCAGGTCAATGGAAAAATAGTCGGCACACTGGGCGTCATCGGACCGACCCGGATGGCCTATCAGAAAGTCATTCCAATTGTGGACATTACAGCGCGCCTGCTGTCAAACGCGCTTTCTCATCCCTGATAGAAACAATTAACGGAAACGATTGATTTCGTCGCGCGTTTTGATCGCCGCCTGGCGTGAAACACTGGCGTAATTCTCATTCTGGTCGATACCGGCGTAGAGGATGGCGCGAGAAGAATTGATCATCATCCCACGCCCATTGGCTGTACGACCGGCGTTGACCGTCGCTTCGATATCACCGCCCTGAGCGCCGATACCCGGAATCAGCAACGGCATATCCCCGATAATGGAGCGGACTTCTGCAATCTCATGAGGAAAGGTTGCACCGACAACCAGTGCACACTGTCCATGCGTATTCCATTTTTCAGCGACCAGATGCGCCACGTGCTGATAGAGCGGGATGGTTTTTCCGGATTCGCTGACTTTGAGGAACTGAAGATCGGAACCGCCCGGATTGGAAGTACGGGCCAAAACAATCGCGCCCTTGCCTGTATATTCCAGATAAGGCTCAACAGAATCGAATCCCATGTAAGGACTCAGGGTAACCGCATCGGCGTTATATCGTTCAAAAACTTCTTTTGCATACTGTTGCGCCGTTGCGCCTATGTCGCCACGCTTGGCATCCAGAATAATGGGAATGTCAGGATATTGATCCCGAATGTAACCGCAAATGGCTTCAAGTTGATTTTCGGCTCTGGCTGCATGAAAATAGGCAATCTGTGGTTTGAATGCACAGACAAGATCAGCCGTCGAATCGATAATGTTCTTGCAAAAGGCAAAAATACTATCTGGTTGCCCACGGAGATATTCTGGGAAACGTTTTGTATCAGGATCCAGTCCGACGCACAAAAGCGAATTGCTTTTTTCCCAGGCAGCCGATAGTTTTTCTATAAATGTCACAGTAGTATCTCCGTAAATAAAAATTGCATCGCCCTATATTATCGCCCAGCTATGTCACAGTTATCCAGAAAAGAATGGCTTTTGCTCCTGTTTCTCACCATTTGCTGGGGATTTAGCTGGCCCATCATGAAATTCGGTATCCGTTATTTCCCTCCGATAACATTTCGCACTCTGGGTTTGCTGAGTGCATTACCGGTATTGTTTATATTTGCACGTTCACAACACGCCTCACTTAATATTCCCAAAGGGCAACTTCTGTCACTAATCAAGCTTTCAATCCCGAATGTCCTGATGTGGAATACGATGATCATTCTCGGAATCGGGATGCTTTCTTCCGGACGGGCGGCCATACTGGGATATACGATGCCCATCTGGGCTGTTCTGGCAGGATTTATCCTTTACCGCGACAAATTAAGCCGGATGGCATGGTTCGGCGTGACGTGCGCAGGCACAGGTGCATTACTTTTATTATCAGGTGAATTTTCCAATATCACTGGAAAACCGCTTGGAACCATCCTCGTTTTGATCGGAGCGTGTAGCTGGGGTTATGGGACTGTTGAAATGAGAAAAACCCTTCTTCCAATGCCATCCATATCAGTCACCTTCTGGATGATTGCCATAAGCGCCATTCCACTGACAATTTACACGATCATTTTCGAGCATTCGAAATGGCATCAGGTTGATGCGTGGGGATGGGCAACCATTGCCTACAATGGACTGATGGTCTTCGGCATGGCAAACATCGTCTGGATTCAGATGGCGAGGAAACTGCCTCCCGTCGTATCGAGCCTGTCCGTCATGATGATCCCGGTTGTCGGTGTTTTTTCCGGAAGCCTGCTACTGGCTGAAACACCAAGATGGCAGGATTATGCCGCGCTATTATTGATTCTTGCCTCAATGAGTTCCGTCCTGTTCAAGCCTTCAAAAAGCAATACGGACGAGACGATAAACATTGCAAAAAATGATCCGCAATAAAATAGTGGACACCGTTTGCAAATTCTATCGCCCGCGCCGGTCAACCAGATTCTGCAATTTATCCGTATAAACACAGTATTGTGCTTTTCCGCTACGTTTGGCAGAAAGAAGAGCAAGATCACTTTGCTTGATCAACTGATCGATATGCATTTCAGGATCTCGGGAAAAAGCGATGCCCACACTCACCGACAATATTTGCAAGTTTTCTGAAGCGTCAAATACCGTTTGCATTTCTTCCAGAATATGACTGGCCTTATGCTCGAGATCGTGCTGGCTGCATTCTTCCACAATAGCAATCAGGAATTCGTCGCCACCGATACGGCAGATCAGATCATCGGGACAACAGAATCCCAGAATGTCACCGACCGTTTTCAGGGTATCATCACCGACCTGATGCCCATACATGTCATTGATGAGCTTGAAATTATCCAGATCGACATACAGAAGGCTGACCTGTGGAGCCTGGCAATGTTCTATTTGTTCATAGAAATAACGCCGGTTATACAAACCGGTCAAAACATCCGTATTGGCACTCAGCATCAAGCGCTCTTCGAATGTCCGCTCTGTCGTAACATCACGGCAAATACATAACTTGCCGATAAAACTGTCAAATACATCGACAATCGGTTCTTCAGATATTTCGACAATTCGAACAGTCCCTTTATTCTTCAGGCAAACCTCGACTTTTCCCGCTTCATTCAGTTTCGACTCTTTCAGAATGGATTTTTTCCATTTTTCAAAGTCCACTCCGATCACATTAATCGGTTTTAATTCAAAATATTCCTCGAATTTTCGATTGATGTCGGTAATGCGTCCTTTATCGTCATAGACCAGAATGGCAAAAGGCATGCTCCGGAGGATGATTTCCAGTTCAACTGTCATATTGCCCAGATCAGTCACGTCATGCGCAACACCGACTGTCCCCATCAGTTCGCCATCTTCATCAAACAGGGGCGACTTGTAAGTCTTGAACTGGCGCATTCCCTGTTTGCTTTTGACCATTTCATCAAACACGCAGGTTTTTCGGGCCTGCAAAACCATTTCCTCGGATTCCAGACAGATATATTCACCGCAGGCATACTCATCCGGTTCAATATCCCAGATATAGTAATGCCCACGCCCTTCGACATCGCTTCTTGTTTTGCCGACTGCATTGCAAAAGGCATTATTGACCTTGAGATGCGAACCACGAATATCCTTGAACCATACGAGATCAGGAATACTGTCCATAGCTGTATGAAGATAAGTATGGGTCAGATACGCATCCTTTTCCGACTTGATCTGTTTAAATATTTGTTGAAAATGAAATGAAACCAGCTGCGGAGATAGCGGAGTCATCCAGATATCGCCACATGACTTCATGTCATCTTTCGACAAGCCGTCAATTTGCGTGGAAGAACCGCAAAAAATCAGGATGGCATTCTGTTTGCAGACACTACGAATATAAGTCAGACCATCCTGCACGGGAATATCGATCAGGACAACATCCCCTTTCCGGGCTTCATCAGCATTGAATTCAGACAGAACAACCGGAAAATATTCGAAATTTTCCAATGGTTCGATTTTCCGGAATTGTGACAACCACATATCGTCACGACTGAAAATTTTTATGGCGAGTTTGCACCGGTACATAAGTTCTCCACAACACAAATACAGAGATGCCTTTTATCATTCAATCGCAAGCAACAAGGCGACCACTTGTTCAAAAACCCAAATTCCCCAGTTTATCCATAGAGAATATCATTTTTATAATTTATTGCTATAAAAAAACATTCAGAATAATTCTACAATGCAATATCTGATAAAAGCACAACAAAAAAGGCAGCTTTCGCTGCCTTTTTCAAAACAAAGTTATTTTGTTTACTTTTTTTCAACCTTTGCATCTTTGGACTGAGCGTTGCAATCGTTTTCAATAATGATAACGCTTGGCGGTTTTAC
Organism: Oxalobacter formigenes; assembly: GCA_019424645.1. Taxonomy (GTDB): domain Bacteria; phylum Pseudomonadota; class Gammaproteobacteria; order Burkholderiales; family Burkholderiaceae_D; genus Oxalobacter; species Oxalobacter formigenes_D. Next base: position 8,562 of record JAHYZB010000046.1, on the reverse strand, counting down.
CGCATCTGTCGCAGCCGGAGCGACAACAGCCGCAGGTTTTTCCACGGGAGCGACATAACCGGCAGTCATCGGCAACATCGGACGAGCAGGGCAACGATATTGATAATCTTGATCAACGGGTTGACTGCAGGACCAGCCGTGTCCTTGTATGGATCACCAACGGTGTCACCCGTGACAGCGGCCTTGTGAGCTTCCGAACCTTTGCCACCGAAGAAACCGTCTTCGATATATTTCTTGGCATTATCCCATGCACCACCACCCGTCGTCATCGAAATGGCAACGAACAAACCGGTCACAATCGTACCCATCAAGACACCGCCCAAGGCAGCAGGGCCCAGAGCCAGGCCGACAACGATCGGAACGATAACCGGCAACAGTGACGGAACAATCATTTCCTTGATCGCGGCAGAAGTCAGCATATCGACAGCCTTGTCGTACTGAGGCTTGGCAGTGCCTTCCATGATGCCCGGAATTTCCTTGAATTGTCTGCGAACTTCAACGACAACGGAACCGGCTGCACGGCCGACTGCTTCCATCGCCATTGCACCGAACAGATAGGGAATCAGGCCGCCGATAATCAGGCCGATAATGACTCTCGGATTGGACAAGTCGAAAGACGTCGACAAACCGATGGAATCCAGCGCGTGGGTATAATCGGCAAACAGAACAAGTGCCGCCAGACCGGCTGAACCGATCGCATAGCCTTTCGTCACAGCCTTGGTCGTATTGCCGACAGCGTCAAGTGGATCGGTGACGGCACGAACGGATTCCGGCATACCGGCCATTTCAGCGATACCACCGGCATTATCGGTAATCGGACCGTACGCATCGAGTGCAACAACAATACCGGCCATGGACAGCATGGAAGTTGCTGCAATCGCAACACCGTACAATCCACCACAGAACTGATAAGTAATGTAAATGGCAGCGCACACGGCAAGAACCGGATAAGCGGTCGATTTCATGGAAACGCCCAGACCGGCAATAATGTTGGTACCATGACCTGTCGTTGACGCTTCAGCGATATGCTTGACCGGTTTGAAATCCGTACCGGTATAGTATTCCGTAATGTAAACCATCAATCCCGTCAGAACGATACCGACCACCGCAGCGCCGATCATCTGATAACGCATGTCTTCCGGCATGATCCACCATGTCACGGCAACGAAACCAATCAGGGAAAGAATGGCAGACCACCACAAGCCCTTGTACAAGGCCGACATGATTTTTTTACCGGGAACAGCTTTCACCATCGAACAACCGATGATGGAACCGATAATCGACACGCCGCCGAGCAATAACGGATAAATGATCGCCTGAGTCGTCGCATTCGTAATCAGGAGGGCACCCAAAAGCATCGTAGCGATCAGCGTCACGACATAGGTTTCGAAAAGGTCGGCCGCCATCCCTGCGCAATCACCGACATTGTCACCCACGTTATCGGCGATAACGGCCGGATTGCGTGGATCGTCTTCAGGAATGCCAGCTTCGACTTTACCGACCAGATCGGCGCCAACGTCTGCGCCTTTGGTGAAGATACCGCCACCCAGACGGGCAAAAATGGAAATCAGGGATGCACCAAAAGCCAGACCGACCAGAGGTTTGATCAAATCGTGAGGAGAAAGGCTTGCTGCCGATGGCAACCAGGAGAGGACAATATAAAAAAGAGAAACGCCCAACAGTCCCAGACCGGCTACGAGCATCCCCGTAATCGCACCACCCCGGAACGCGACGTTCAGGGCACTTTGCATGCCATTCACAGCTGCCTGTGCCGTACGGACATTGGCGCGAACAGAAACGTTCATCCCTATAAAGCCACAGGCTCCGGACAAAACCGCACCGACGAGAAAGCCGATTGCCGTCGTCCAGCCCAGACCGGGAATAAAGCCGATGATGATAAACAGGACCACACCGACAATACCGATCGTCCGGTATTGCCGTGTCAGATACGCAGCGGCGCCTTGCTGAATCGCGTGGGCAATTTCCTGCATTTTTTCATTTCCGGCATCCTGCGCCAGAATCCAGCTACGGGTAACCAGACCGTAAATAACGGCCAGCACACCGCATGCAACGGCAAACCACAAACCTACAGCCATAATGACTCCTTTATCAGATTGACGTTCTACTTCTTCAGTTTAATGAGAATGTCGGTTGCCCAGGAATGAGATCAGTTCTTCAGCGCGTTGATAATACCGGCGCGGATCTGCTCAATCGGACCAACTCCGTTCAGCTTGCGATACTGGGGAGCACCAGGCACACCGGATTCTGCCCACTTGCTGTAATAGCCAACGAGCACTTCAGTCTGGTCGTGATAAACAGTCAGTCGCTTCTTGACAGTTTCTTCCTTGTCGTCATCACGAATAATAAGGTCTTCTCCCGTCAGGTCATCCTTGCCTTCCATTTTGGGAGGATAGAATTCGACGTGATACGTTCTTCCGGAACCCGGATGGACACGTCTTCCGCTCATGCGGGAAATAATCGTTTCGTCGGGAACATCGATTTCGACAACATAATCAATGGCGATACCGGCCTCTTTCATTGCTTCGGCCTGACCGATCGTACGAGGGAAACCGTCAAACAGATAGCCTTTTTCGCAATCAGGCTGCTTCAAACGATCTTTGACCAGATTGATAATCAGCTCATCGGAAACCAGGCCACCGGATTCCATGATTTTTTTCGCTTCAAGGCCAAGAGGTGTACCGGCAGCGACAGCTGCACGCAACATATCACCGGTTGAAATCTGTGGAATACCGTATTGTTCACGGATAAAAGCCGCCTGGGTGCCTTTGCCTGCCCCGGGAGCTCCCAACAATATTAGACGCATTACAAAATTCCTAAAAATATGAATAAAAAAAATGACGGCCTGTTCGCTGCTTGCGGTCAACTCACGCCAATATACGACAAGCCATCTTTGAAATAACTGATTCTACCTTGGAATCCAAACAAATTCGACAATTGTCAATAAGGATTGTTGCAATTAAAAAGCCTGCCTGACGCGTTCGAGATCTTCAGGCGTATCGACACCGGCTTCCGGAATCTTCTCCGTCATGTGAACGGCAATTGAATAACCGTGCCAAAGCACCCGCAACTGCTCCAGCGACTCAATCTGCTCAATAGGGGAAACCGAAAGAGCTGAATATATCTGAAGGAAATCGTTGCGGAATGCATACAGACCGATGTGACGCAAAGCATTGAATGGATTGGGAAAGGTTTTGTCCGGTTTTGAATAACCGTCCCTGTACCATGGAATGGCTGCCCGTGAAAAGTAAAGCGCCTTATTGAACCGGTCCAGAACGACTTTGACGAAATTGGGATTGAAGATTTCGTCCGGCTGTTCCATCCGGTGCGCCGCCGTTGCCATCGGCACGTTTTCCGAAACAAGCGCCGCCGTCGCCGATATCAGCTCAGGATCGATCAGTGGTTCATCCCCCTGAACATTTACCACAACATCGGATGCCGACCAATTCATTTTTGCCGATACTTCAGCAATACGATCAGTACCTGATACATGATCCTTTCTGGTCAACACGGCTTTTACCGCATGGCTTCGACAAGCATCGACAATCGATTGATCGTCTGTGGCGACAATGATATCTTTCGCTCCAGCCAGGGCAGCTCTTTCCGCCACCCTGACCACCATAGGCTTTCCGCCAATATCCGCGAGCGGCTTGTTCGGCAGACGGGTCGATGCCAGCCGTGCGGGAATAACGACATAAAAGGACATAATCAACTCAAGAATAAAGGTGAAATTCAGTATTTGTCAGGCATATCGTCCAGCACGCGTGCCTGATCCTCCCACATAATGGGAATACCGTCCCGAATCGGATAGGCCAGTCTGTCCCCACGACAGATCAGCTCCTGTTTTTCCTTGTCGTATTGCAATTTGCCCTTGCATATAGGACAAACCAGTATCTCAAGCAAGTCTGCATTCACGGCATTTCTCCACTATCCGGCGTTCCAGCTCATCATTATTATCGATTTCCACCCGGGCAGGAACCACCCATATACGTTCATCCGACACTATTTCCTCAATTTGTGCGCATTTCACGGCATCTTTTTCAGTGATCAGAATAATATCGGTATCCAGTTGGCGAAAAGGATTCGATGAAAAAGCGAAATGATCCGGCAAAGGCATTTCCGTGAAATTCAACCTTGCCATCCGCAAGGAAGTAAAAAACCGGGATGGATTGCCAATTCCGGCTGCCGCGACAGTTTTCAGGGACTGCCCTGAAGAGCCTGTCTGGATTTCCTGCAATTTTTTGATATGCGTCCGGTCTTTCAACTGTTCAGCCGTATCAGTAACCATCCGCATCAAAACCATGTCATCGACGTAAATGGGATTACCCGGTGCCGGGCAGTTATTTCCGTTGATGACCGTAAAATCACGACGGCGTGAAACCGGCTCACGCAAAGGGCCCGCCGGCAGCATCCAGCCATTTCCGCCGCCGCGACTATCAAACAGCATAATTTCCACATCTCTTGCCAGGGCGTAATGCTGCATTCCATCGTCAGAAATGATGATGTCCACTTCTGGATGCTGTGACAGCAAAAACAGGCCAGCTTTTGTACGATTGCGGCAAACGACAAGGGGACATCCGGTTTTGGAAACGATCAGCAATGGCTCGTCACCGGCCTGATTCGATTTTGAATGTTCCGTCACCAACAAAGGATCGTCATTCGAAGTGCCATACCCTCTTGAAATGACGCCGGGGTTGAATCCGGCTTTCAGGAGAATGTCGACCAGCCAGATAACCAGAGGAGTTTTTCCCGTTCCACCCACAAAGACATTCCCGACAATAATGACAGGAACAGGAAGCCGAAAAGATTTGAACCAGCCGTTTTTATACGCAAAACGGCGGAAAGCGACAATAAACCTGAACAGCAGGGACAATGGCCATAACAAGACGGAGATCACTCCCCGTTTCAACCAGATGTTCATCCATCCGTTTGCCATGCTGTTCGATTTGCTCAAAAAGACCCCTTTGATTCCTTATCTTGCATAAAAAACCATCATTCAGACTGCACCTGTGTCGCAAACGTCAATCTGTCCAGACCGGCAAGTCGCGCTGCTTCCAGAATATGAATGACATTCTGGTGACGGGCAGCACCATCGGCAGAAATGATCACAACAGGCCCTTTTCCATCATCCGTCTTCGGCACCCGTTTCTGCATTTCAGACGCAAACTGTGAGGGGCTGACATAAGGGATGCGCTCATTATTGATGGCAAAATCACCTCTGGCATCGACAGACACATTCAATTCCAGCAAACGCTGGGGCGATTTTCCGGCATTGGCTGCCGGCAAGGTAATCTGCAATTCCGAAAACTTGCTATACGTCGTCGTCACCATCAGAAAAATCAGGATGACCAACAAGACATCGATAAAAGGAATCAGGTTGATTTCAGGCTGCTCATGTTTTTTTCCACGTCGAAAATTCATGCTCACCTCTTTCTTTCCTGATTAACGCGAGGAACAGATCACATCGACAAGCCTTGCCGACTGTCTTTCCATCTCGATCAAAAAGCTGTCGACAAGCGCCCGAAAGTGCCGGTAAAAAACGAGAGTTGGCATAGCGATCAGCAAGCCGAAACCGGTATTGTAGAGCGCCACCGATATCCCGTGAGCCAGTTCCGCAGGATTGACTCCTCCGGCATTCTGCGAACCGAAAATTTCGATCATTCCGACAACCGTGCCGAACAGGCCCATCAGGGGAGCCAAAGTGGCAATTGTCCCGATCGTTGTCAGAAAACGCTCCATCTGGAGTGCGACACTGCGGCCGGTTTCTTCCATCGCCTCCCTCATATTCTCACGGGAAACATCGGCATGCTGGAGACCGGTTGCAAGCACTGTCCCCAAAGGCGAACCCTTTTCCAGCCTGTCGACCATCGCTGCATCCACACGGCCTTCACGATAATCCCTTATCACCTGTTCCAGCAAGCCCGGGGGCAGAATCTTGCGACGTCTCAAATAAATGAGACGTTCGATAATCAGGGCCAATGCAATGACAGAGGCAATCAGCAAAAACCAGATCGGCCATCCTGCCGCTTGAATGATAGAAAACACTAAAGCCTCCAGACGTAAATCGAAACTTGTTTACCAGTCAGCCTGCTTTTTATAACCCGAGCCGGTCTCTCATATTGGCGATGGCATTTTTAACCTGTGCAGGTGCCGTTCCGCCGACGTGATCCCGCGCCTTGACCGATCCTTCGAGCGTCAGGATTTCCATGACATCCGATTCGATCAGCGTCGAGAATTCTTTCATCTGGTCCAGTGTCATTTCACTCAAATCACAGCCCTTTTCAACACAGAACCGGACCGCTCTCGCAACCACTTCGTGTGCGTCACGGAAAGGAAGCCCTTTTTTGACCAGATAATCGGCCAGATCGGTTGCGGTGGCATATCCCTGAAATGCTGCCTGACGCATCATTTCCGGTTTGACCGTAATTGCGCTGACCATATCCGCAAAAATACGCAAGGTATCGGATACTGTATCGACCGTATCGAAAAGCGGTTCCTTGTCTTCCTGATTGTCCTTGTTGTACGCCAGTGGCTGGCCTTTCATCAGCATCAGCAGCCCGATCAGATGACCGTTGACGCGACCGGTTTTGCCTCTTGCCAGTTCTGGCACATCGGGGTTTTTCTTTTGGGGCATGATCGAGGAACCGGTACAGAAACGGTCGGCGATATCGATAAAGCCGACTCTCGGGCTCATCCAGATAATCAGCTCTTCCGACATTCTGGAAATATGCGTCATGATCAGGGCAGCATCGGCGCAGAATTCAATAGCGAAATCCCGATCCGAAACGGCGTCCAGCGAATTGCGGCACACTTCTTCGAATTCCAGCGTTTTTGCCACTCTTTCACGATCGATCGGGAAGGTCGTTCCTGCCAGCGCAGCAGCACCCAGAGGAAGGCGGTTGACACGCTTTCTGCAATCCCGCAGACGTTCGATGTCCCGGTTGAACATTTCAGCGTAAGCCAGCAGATGGTGACCGAAGGTGACGGGCTGCGCTACCTGCATATGCGTAAAACCGGGCAAAATCGTGTCGAAATGCTTTTCAGCCAGATTGAGCAAAGATTCACACAAACGGTGCAACAAATGGTCGATATCATCAATGGCACTACGCAGGTACAGACGGATATCGGTTGCTACCTGATCGTTTCTGGAGCGTCCTGTATGAAGGCGCTTTCCTGCATCTCCGATCAGATCAGTCAGACGACGCTCGATATTCATGTGAACATCTTCCAGCGCGATTTGCCAGTCGAAGCTGCCTTCCGCGATTTCTTCCGAAATCTGTTTCAGGCCACGCATGATATCGGCAAGATCCCGGGGACTGATAATTTTCTGGGCGCAGAGCATTTCAGCATGTGCAAGGGAGCCCTGAATATCGAAAGCGGCCATTCGCTTGTCGAATGTCACCGACGCCGTATAACGCTGAACCAGTTCATCGACCGGTTCGGAAAACCGTCCGGACCATACATCGCTTTTAGTTGAAGATTTTTCGCTCATAATAAAATCCTGTTGAATAGGCAGGATTATAGAACAAGCTGCCCCAAACAACGAAACCGTACCAAAAATAATGCCTGATAAAAAAATCCCCGCAAACATGCGGGGATCTCAATCACCTCGGAAAAATCAGGAAATATCCCTTACTGCGCCACGATCAGCCGAAGCGGCCGTCGCTGCGTAAGCTTTCAGTGCCTTGGAAACCTGACGGTCACGGTTGACCGGCTTCCATGCGTCAACACCCTTCGCTTCCATTTTCTGGCGACGCTTGTTCAATTCGTCATCACTGACTCTCAACTGAATGCTGCGTGCAGGAATATCGATATCGATGGTATCGCCTTCCTCGATCAGGCCGATAGCGCCACCGGAAGCTGCTTCAGGCGAGGCATGACCAATCACGAGACCGGAAGAACCACCGGAAAAACGTCCATCCGTAAACAGGGCGCAAGACGTGCCCAGCCCTTTGGATTTGATATACGAAGTCGGATACAGCATTTCCTGCATACCAGGGCCACCTTTCGGGCCTTCGTAACGAATGATGACGACGTCACCTGCATGAACCTTATCGCCCAAAATAGCATCAACGGCATCGTCCTGACTTTCGAAAATCCGGGCTTTACCGGTAAATTTCAAAATACTGGAATCGACACCTGCCGTTTTGACGATACTGCCCTTTTCAGCAATATTACCGTAGAGCACGGCAAGGCCACCATCCTGCGAATAAGCATTAGCCTTGTCGCGAATACAACCTGAAACGCGGTCCGTATCCAGTTCCTCAAAACGGGAATTCTGGGAAAAAGCCTCGACCGTTCTGACTCCGCCCGGAGCGGCTTTAAAGAAAGTTTTGACACTTTCATCGGCAGTCGTCATGACATCGTACTGTTTGATCGCATCGCCCAGTGTCTTGCTGTGAACGGTCGAAGTATTTGTATCGACCAGTCCGGCACGGTCCAGTTCAGCCATAATGCCGAGAATACCACCGGCACGATGGACGTCTTCGACAAAATAATCATGGCTGGCAGGCGATACCTTACAAAGGCAGGGAACGCGGCGCG
>JAHYZB010000045.1:28849-29234 GCA_019424645.1 Oxalobacter formigenes | reverse complement strand
AACGGGTTTGCTTCGCACGCCTCACAGATCACTTCAGGGGAAAAATGGAGGGTACTGCCCAATTCACCCTATGTTTTCATCTCCCCGCATGGAAATGCCATCCATTCCATCCATATACCACTATACGTTTCTGGTAACAGGATTTTCGCGTTCATGATTTTGGTTGAATCAGACGCTTGATAATAAGTCTGTCCAGAATAAGAAATAATGTCCAAATACTCAATGACTTTTTTCAGTCTGGTTTAGTGCCCAATCGATATGTTCGGTCACCATTTCCGAAACTTGTCCTCTCTTTTCAGACAATATGGTCAAAATCCGTTTTCGGGTTTCCTCGTCGAGTCTGCACCTCAAGGCATTTCCAAGAGCCACGGCAATATTCCTGCAC
>JAHYZB010000045.1:24377-28839 GCA_019424645.1 Oxalobacter formigenes | reverse complement strand
ACCGATACGGCGTATGGGGCTGCCTTCTGTATTGTCCAGAAATTCCTTTTCTGACCATACGAACAAATCGGCAAGCGTGGCACGGTCCAGTTCATGTCGGGTCCTGAAATCGTCAATGCGTGTTTTTTCGGCAAATTTGTTCCACGGACAAACCAGCTGGCAATCGTCGCATCCATAAATACGATTTCCAAGCAATGGCCGCAGCTCCACAGGAATAGCGCTTTTCAACTCAATGGTCAAATAGGAAATGCATCGTCTCGCATCGATCAGTTTTTCCCCGATAATCGCTCCTGTCGGGCAAGCGTCGATACAATGGCGACATTGGCCGCAATGCGACGTGACGGCCTTATCGACAGGCAAGGGCAAGTCCACCAGAATTTCTCCAATGAAATACAGGGAACCGGAACTTCTGTTTATCAAAAGATTGTTTTTTCCCTGCCACCCCAAACCGGCTTTGCTGGCAAATGCGACTTCCATTACCGGGGCGGAATCGGCAAAAACCCGATAACCGAAAGAACCGATTTCTTCTTCCATACGGTCGGCCAGCTTCTGTAAACGAGACCGTATCACGCGATGGTAATCACGGCCTCTGGCATACATGGAAATGCGCGCAGCCAGTGCATCGTTCATTCTGGACAACTCGATGCTTCTCCAATCTGAGTCACCTGAGGAAAGATAATCCATCCTGACCGTGATAACGCGACAGGTACCGGGCACCAGTTCATGCGGTCGCGACCGCTTTGTTCCGTGCTCCGCCATGTAATTCATTTCTCCGTGGTAATGACTTTCAAGCCATTTCTGGAGTCGGATCTCGGCGATACCGGGATCGACATCGGCAATACGAAGTTCAGAAAATCTAAGCTCACGTGCCCAGGATTTGATTTTTACAACAAAATCAGTTAATTGCCCTTCGAATTTCATCAAAATTAACAAAACTTATTGCCTAAGACGGGAGGATTGTTGGTACTATATGACGAATCACTCATGAATAGTAAAAATTGTCCCTTTCGAGTGATTTGAAACATCTTTATCAATGCAACAACTGACCTTTTATTTGAACGACGAATCCGATACGTGTGAATTGGGAAAATCCCTTGCCCACGTTATGGAAAGTGGTCTGAAAATCTATTTGCATGGCGATCTGGGGTCCGGAAAGACGACTTTGACCCGCGCCTTACTGAATGAAGCGGGACATACGGGCAAAGTCAAAAGCCCGACTTATACTCTGGTTGAACCTTACGTCGTCGAATTGAACGGCCATACCGTCGATTTGCTGCATTTTGATTTATATCGAATGAGTTGTCCCGAAGAGTTTCTGGAAGCGGGTTTTCGGGATCATTTTAACGAAGAAACGGTCTGTCTCATCGAATGGGCGGAAAAAGCGGAATCCGCTTTGCCTGTCGCCGATATCGATGTCTCTTTTGAAATAAGCGGGGATGGCAGAACAGTAGTGCTGAAATCCGTTTCCGAAAAAGGTTCCCGCTGTCTGGAAAATTTACGTTTTGTGCCTCACTCATGAGCTGAAAGATGAAACTGTCATTTAGCAAACCCCTTGGCTGGGCTTATTTATTGTTACTGTCGTTCATCTGTACGATGTCTTTTCCGACATCGGCTATCAGTGGCGATATTGTGGCAGTGCGAACCTGGCCTGCGGAAGACTATACCCGTATCACGCTGGAACATGATGGGAACGTCAAAGCCAAACACTTCCTGCTTTCCAACCCCAACCGGCTGGTCGTCGACGTGGAAGGTTCACAAGTCAATGGCGCATTAAAAGAACTGATTTCAAAAATTCAGGCTGACGATCCTTATATCCAGCATGTTCGTGTCGGACAATTGAACCCCTCTACCGTCCGTCTGGTTTTCGATCTGAAAGTAGCGGTAAACCCTCAAGTATTTTCCTTAAATCCGGTTGGCAAATACAAGCATCGTCTCGTTCTCGATCTTTATCCGAAAGACCCGATCGATCCGATCGCTGCACTCATATTAAAAGGCGAATGGAAAACCGAACCGGAACCGGCAAAAACAGCAGTTATCATACCGCCTAAAAAATCGGCCGTCATCGATCCGCCTGCTTCGACTTCCAAAACGTCTTTTTCACCCCCGGTTGCATCCAGACCTGAAAAAATGCAACTGAAAAGAATGGTCACTATCGTGATCGACCCGGGTCATGGCGGCGAAGATGCAGGTGCCATCGGAGCAAGGGGCAGCAGGGAAAAAGACGTCGTTCTCTCAATCGGAAAACGCCTTAAGGCCAAAATCGAGCAGCAACCGAACATGCGCGTGGTCATGACTCGTAACGCAGACTTTTTCGTTCCGTTGGGAACTCGTGTTCAAAAAGCGAGAGCTGTCCAGGCAGACCTGTTTATTTCCATTCACGCCGATGCCTTCGTCCAGCCTTCTGCACGAGGTTCCTCGGTGTTTGTCCTGTCGGAAAAGGGAGCGTCTTCAACGGCTGCCCGCTGGCTTGCCAAACGCGAAAATGCAGCTGACCTGATCGGCGGTGTCAACATCAAGAAACACGATCGTCAACTGGCGAGCGTCCTCCTGGACCTTTCCACAACGGCACAGATTAACAGCAGCATGAAACTCGGTAATGCCGTATTGAGTGAAATGGGCGGCATCAACAAACTACATAAAGGTTCTGTCGAGCAGGCGGCATTCGCCGTTCTCAAAGCGCCTGACATACCAAGTATTCTGGTGGAAACCGCCTTTATTTCCAACCCGGAAGAGGAAGCCAAATTAAATGACGACGCCCATCAGGATCGTGTTGCCGATGCTATTATGAACGGGGTGAAAAAATATTTCGCGAAAAACCCGCCACGCGCCAGAAACAACCTGATTTAAGGCAGATTTAATTTACCTGACCCGGTTTAAAAAACCGGGTATCGGCAGGCCAATTGAGGTAGAATACTGCCTGCATTGTTCAAGTCAGGAAATTGGCCGACTTAAGCGACATTTCTTTCCGCGCTCGTAGCTCAATGGATAGAGTACTGCCCTCCGAAGGCAGGGGTTGTGGGTTCGATCCCCGCCGAGCGCGCCATTTCTGTTTTGCTTTCAACCTCTTTCGATATTTCCCGGCAATAAAAGCTTTATAAGGCTCTTTGTCCGTTTCTCCTAAAAAAGGTCTTTTTAACTGCAAATTCTTCAGGCGAGGGTTCGCAGACAAGTTTTTTGAAGAACCTGCATGTCCGGATTCACGAACGCGTCCAGAGCGATTTCTGTCCGTCGACGGGCAAGTTACGTCTCATTCAGAAGATGGTATGAAACGAAATGAACAAAGATCCAAATCTGCCCTCCATATGAGAATAAATCCATTGCATCACCGTATAGTCTTCTATGAATACAATCCACATGAAGCTTTTTTCAATCGCAGATTTTCTGCAGTTGCGGCAATAATGAATGGGGTATAAAAGTGTAATAAATCCAGATCCTGCCAGCTTCTTCCATGACACTCACGCCCGTAGTATTTACATCATGGATAAATTAGTGGATGTTGCCGCGTGAAACGCCGTTCTACAAGCGTTTACCAGCAGGCATTTAATCTTGAGTTGCTCAACGGAACGTTATATCGGTTTACAAAAATTCGGAAAGTCTTTCAGCCCAGACGCAACTGTCGATTTGCCGTCAAAATGGCATCTTCTTTCCAGTTGGTCATGAATCTGAATATTCCGGGCACGTCATTTCCACTCTGAAAAATAACCGGCACGTTCTGGGAAGATTGGTTCAAAACCTTTTCAATGTGTTTTATGCTGTTCTTTACATACGAAAAAGTGGGATGCCTGACAATAGCATCCCTTCTCTGATAGAGGATATTTTCAAATTCCTTTGTTTCCAGACACGGAGTATTGTCACATCCTGACCGGACGGTTATTTATCAGATACCGTATTTCCCTTCATTTCCGAATTGCTCCTGCTTTCCATGACCGATGGAAAACCGAAAGATAAAGTCCACATTTTTCCCTGTCATTCTTCCTTCCGTTACAGTTGAAAAAGGCTATCATAATCGCAACAACATGCCGAAGTGGAAAAAATCGTACTGTGCCATAAAACCATTGATTGTTTTTCCGGAACAAAATAAAAAAAGCCCGGCTTTCGCCGGGCTTTTTGTCTCTTGAAGCTATGCGCTTAATGCTTATCCCATGTTTCGGGAATCACCTATTGCAAGCTCAACATTCTGATTAATGTACAGCTTTTTCTTCTGGAGACAGTTTGACATTCTTTCTGACTGGTCTGCCCATTCTTGGAATAACGAAGGTGGCCAGCGCAAATGCGATGAAAGAAGTAATTGCGGTAATCAGGAAAGCGGTATTCCAGCCGAAGTTGGTTGCAACAGCAGCGCCCAGACCACCACCGAAGATGGAAGCAATTGCTTTAGCAGCCCAGAAGAAACCATAGTTTCTTGCGGAATATGCTGTACCGAAAATATCGCTGTTGGTCGATGGGAACAGAGCGTAGCTAC
>JAHYZB010000045.1:0-24367 GCA_019424645.1 Oxalobacter formigenes | reverse complement strand
GAAGAATGCAAGAGCCAACATGGCGATAAAGGCAACTTCACCAAAAGCTGCAATCGTTGGGAAGAGTGCCAGAACGACAGCGTTAATACCGAAAACAACAGACATGGTTTTGTAACGACCGATTTTATCGGAAACGAAACCCCAGAAAGGACGGCAACCGCCATTGAACAGGTTCTGAATCGAAACGGCAATCGTCAGCACACCAGCGGCAAGACCGAGGCTACGGCCGTAAGGAACGCTGTTGGCAACCAGCAGCAAACCACCAAAGTTAACGGAGAAGAATGCTGTCCACAGAACCCAGAATTGTGGGGTTCTCAGCATTTCGCCAGAGTTGAAATCCTTGTCGGTAACAACGATTTCTTTCTTGACGCCAACAGCACCAGGGAATCTGATAAAGAAAGCGATCAGGATAATCAGAATACCCATGATCAAACCAGTGTACATGAATGCAGAACCAACACCTTCAACTTTCAGAACGGAGCTGATCAGTGGCAGGAAAGGCAGAACACCCAGACCGTAACCGGCAGCGGTGAAACCGGAAGCCAGACCGCGTTTGTCCGGGAACCATCTGTTAGCCGTGTTCATGGCGATACCGTAAACGATACCAACACCGGCACCTGCCAGAGTATACAGTGCATACAGTGCAGGAACACTGTCAACCTGGCCCATGAAAGTCCAGCCAGCGAGAACCATCGCGCCACCGAACATCAAAGGAATTTTTGGACCAAATTTGTCAACGAAGTAACCACCACCAGGCTGAGAACCAGCTTGAATGACCTGAGAGAGTGTGAAAGCCGTCTGAACCGCAGCCAAAGAAACACCAAGATTGTCTTTAAGCGGGTTAGCGTACAGTGTCCAGGAATATTGGACACCCGAGATCATACACATCAGCAAAACTGCTAATACCAAGTAAAACCAACGATTGCCGAAAAGGCCTGTTGGTTGTCCTGTTTGTGGATTATTCATTTTTACAAATTCCCAATCTAGTTAATCCGAAACAGAAATTTCTAAGTGTTACTGTCATTGGAAGTCGCGTATTGAAACGTGCTAGAAATGGCATTTCAAAACACTAACAACGAAATTTCATATTATGTTGCACCACATATGAACTCAAACTACATATTATGTGTGCTACATATGAGATCATATTTCACATTAACAATTACTTCAAATAAATATATTTCATATTGTCTCTGTGGATTATGATTTTAATGCATATAAAAACAGAGCAAGAAATGGCAAAAGAATACATATTACCTTTTACAACATATGCTGTTGCATTTCATATGCCTTAAAAATCAATATATATTTATTTTTTATTTACCGGACTCGTTCATTAAAAATGATGAGGGTGTTGATGAGTAGCAGATTGAATGGATTTGAAATAGTTCGATTGAAAAAAACGGTGCAATGATAACCTGATCTTTCCACAAGAAACATCAGGAAAAAACTGAGTTAAGTTTCCTGAAAACAGAAGAATCGCCGAGGCAAGATCCTGCCTGGGTAGGTACGGATAATAAAACACCCAGACAGGGACTTTTAGAAAGGATGGGTCATTCGACAATTGTTTGTGGCTCTTCGCCTGCTCGCTGACGGATTTCACCGATACGATAGACGGTTTCTCCTGCAGATTTCAGCTGAGCTATTGCCGCATCAGCATTTTCTTTGGACACGATTACAATCATGCCAATGCCACAATTGAAAACACGGTGCATTTCACTGTCAGCGATATTGCCATGTTTTTGCAGCCATCCAAACAACGGAGGCAGTGCCCAGGCATCTTTTTTCAGGACAGCAGTAAGATGCTTCTGCAAAACGCGAGGAATATTTTCCACCAGCCCTCCGCCTGTGATATGGGCCATTCCTTTTACTTCCGTGGAATTCATCAGTGCCAGTAATGGTTTGACATAAATACGCGTCGGAGCCATCAGGGCATCGGCCAGAGACCTGCCATCCAGATCGGCGTTCAGATCGGGATTGGCAACTTCAATAATTTTTCGGACAAGCGAATAGCCATTGGAATGAATGCCGGACGAAGCCAGGCCAAGGACAACGTCTCCCGGAACAATCGTGGTACCGTTGATAAGCCTTGATTTTTCAGCCGCGCCGACGGCAAATCCCGCCAGGTCGTACTCACCATCCGGATACATGCTCGGCATTTCAGCCGTTTCGCCACCAATCAATGCACAACCAGCCTGCTCACATCCTAAGGCGACTCCCTTGACGACATCCGTCGCCGTTTTGACATCAAGCTTTCCACAGGCAAAATAGTCGAGAAAAAACAAAGGCTCCGCACCCTGCACCAGAATATCATTTACACTCATTGCCACAAGATCGATACCGACCGTATCATGTCGGTTAAGATGAAAGGCAAGCTTGAGCTTTGTGCCCACACCGTCGGTACCGGAAACAAGCACAGGTTCCTTGTATTTCTTGCTGATTTCAAAAAGAGCGCCGAATCCGCCAATACCGCCCAGGACGCCTTCGCGCATGGTACGTTTGGCAAACGGCTTGATAGCCTCTACCAGAGCATCGCCTGCGTCGATATCGACACCTGCATCGCGATAGGAAAGAGATTGATTTGTGGTTGAATTCATGATGAAAATGGCTGGTGAAGCGTAAAAAGATAATAATGTACTATACAGTAGTGTAGTATTTTAACAAATTGATTCCGCAAGTACGAGGCAATGGCAATATTTACTCCACAACAACGACAAACGGCACTCTGGACGGGTATCGGTATTTTACTGATATTGCTCCTTTTACTGCTGGGTCCGATTCTGACGCCGTTCATTGCGGGCGCCATTCTGGCTTATGCCCTGAACCCTATCGTTGACTGGTTGCGTTCCCTGCGTATAGGTAGCTTCAGGATTCCCCGCCTCGCCTCGGTTGTTATCGTCGTCCTTTTTCTGATTTCGCTTGTCACGACTTTTGCACTGATCATGATCCCGATGCTGCTCAAGGAGTGGCCCATTCTTTATGAGCAGATTCCTGCTTTTGTCGCAAAGGTAAGCAATCACCTGAATCCTGTTTTAAATGAAATCGGCATCCAGATGCCGGTCGATAACGCCGGGGTCAAGAAAATCCTGACCGAGCAATTCTTTCCCAAGGGAGACGGTGTCTGGAAATCATTGATTGCCTCGGCAAAATTCGGCGGCACAGCCGTTTTGACATGGGCATGGAATCTGATCCTGATACCGGTCGTCCTGTTTTACCTGCTGCTGGACTGGCATATCCTGACACGCAAGCTGCGAGACATGATTCCCCGTCGCTGGGTCGGCAAGACAATCCGGTTCTGCCACGAAGTCAACACCATGCTGGCCCAATATCTTCGCGGACAGTTGCTGGTCATGCTGATATTATCCATCTATTATTCGCTAGCCCTTGCTCTGGCCGGGTATAACGTCGCGCTGCCAGTCGGCATCATGACCGGTCTGATGGCTTTTGTTCCCTATATCGGCATTTGTATCGGTCTTTTTCTGGCCATTACAGCGACTCTGGTGCAGTTTTCAGGCATGGAAGCATGGCTAACCCTGGGTATCATTTATGGTTTCGGCTATTCCTTCGACGGATTGTTGATGACACCGAAACTGGTTGGCGACCGGATTCAGCTACATCCTCTTTTCGTTATTTTCGCCCTGCTTGCTTTTGCACAACTCTTCGGGTTTGTGGGAATTTTGCTTGCCTTGCCATCTTCAGCCATACTGTCGGTAGCTTATAAACATTTACGAGCTCTTTATCTCGACAGCAATTTTTATAAAAACTGATTTCAACCATGCAACAACTGCTGTTAAACCTGGACACCGGGAATGCACCGTCCCTTGACACATACATGACGGGACAAAATGGAGAAGTCGTTCATCTTCTCAGAGAAATAGCCAACCGCACATCCCGGGAGCATTTTGTTTATTTATGGGGCGATAGCGCCACTGGAAAAACGCATTTGCTCAAAGCTCTGTCGCAGTTTTCTCCTGCACGCTACATAACGGCCTGCACGCCTGAAACTGATTTCATTTATTCGCCGGAATGCAATCTGTATCTGCTGGACAATTGCGAACGCCTCGATTCCCAAAAACAGATTGCCGCTTTCAATCTTTTCAATCAGGTCCGTGAAAACAACGGCTATATGATCACTTCGGGCGCGTGTACACCTCTTGCCCTTGATTTGAGGGATGATCTGAAAAGCCGGCTTTGCTGGGGTCTGGTTTATCAGATAAAAAGCCTGTCCGACGAAGAAAAAATAGCAGCATTGAACGAACAGGCAAAACAAAGAGGATTCACGCTTTCACCAGGTGTGCTACCCTATCTCATTACACATTATCATCGTGATATGCATTCCCTTTCCATGATACTGGATGCATTGGACCGTTATTCATTGCAAACAAAACGCACGATCACTTTGCCTTTGCTGCACGATCTTTTGCAGCAAAAACAGGAGCCTGCTGCATGACCAAGACGCTCGCTTTATTTGACCTTGACCATACATTGCTTCCCATCGATTCGGATTATGAGTGGGGACAATTTCTTGTCCGTATCGGTGCAGTCGATAAAGACCGGTTTGAAAAACGTAACGCTGAATTTTTTGCCCAATATCAGGCCGGAACGCTGGATGCTGCCGAATATCTCGCTTTCGCGCTGGGAACTCTGGCACAATTTCCAAGAACCCGGTTAAACCATTGGAGACAGCAATACATGGATGAGGTCATCTCTCCAGCCATACGCCCTTCTGCACGAAATCTGATAGAAAGTCATATTAAAAATAATGATCTTGTCGCTATCGTGACGGCAACCAACAAATTTGTCACCGAGCCGATTGCCGAAGCTTTCGGTGTCGATCATCTGATCGCTGCCATGCCCGAAGAAACGGACAATGGCGAATTTACAGGCGGACTGATTGGCTCACCCACATCCGGAGAAGGTAAAATTGCCCATACAGACAACTGGTTAAGACAAATGAACCTGTCTTTTGACAATTTCGACAAGTCGTATTTCTATAGTGATTCAGATCGCGACCTTCCTTTATTGTCTAAAGTAAGTCATCCCGTTGCCGTCAATCCAAACAGTCGTTTGACAGAATATGCCAGAACACAAGGCTGGCCTTTAATACATTTGTTCAATGATTAACAAGCTGATCCAAAAAATTTTTGGCTCGACACCCAAAACAAGGCCATCCAGAAAACCCGTTTCGTTCTCTAAAGAAGAACACGGGATCGAGCCCCGTCTTTTATCCAATAATGCGGTCAGAGTCGTACGCATTTTGCAAAACGAAGGTTATGACGCTTTCATTGTCGGTGGTGCTGTCAGGGATCTTCTGCTTGGCCTGAAACCCAAAGATTTCGATGTTGCCACCAACGCAACCCCCGAACAGGTCAAACGCCTGTTCAAGCGTGCCTTCCTGATCGGACGCCGCTTCCAGATCGTTCACGTCATGTTCGGTCAGGATCTCATTGAAGTCACAACCTTCAGGGGAGCATCCGACAAACCCGCCATCAAGGATGAAGCAGGCAGACTGCTTCGCGACAATAATTTCGGAACACAGTCCGAGGATGCAGCCAGACGCGATTTTACGATCAACGCCATGTACTATAATCCGGCCAATCAGGTATTGCTCGATTATCACGGCGGGATCCGTGATCTTCGCAGCAAAACATTGAGAGTGATCGGCAATCCGGAACAACGTTACCGGGAAGATCCTGTGCGCATGCTGCGTATTGTCAGGTTCGCAGCAAAACTGGGATTTTCCATAGACAAGACAACAGGTGCGCCGATCGCTGCACTTGCGCCGTTGATGAACAATGTCCCATCAGCACGTCTTTTTGACGAGATGCTGAAATTGCTGATGAGCGGGCATTCGATGTCCTGCCTGAAGGAGTTACGCGCCCGAGGATTGCATAAGGGATTGCTTCCTTTGCTGGACGTAGCCCTCGAACAACCTGAAGCGGCCCATTTTATCGAACTCTCTCTTGAAAAGACCGACCAGCGTATCAGGGAAAACAAACGCATTTCACCGGGATTCCTGTTCGCGACACTGCTATGGACCCAGGTTGAAGAAAAATGGGCCCAGTACCGCGCCAAGGGTGAACATCCCATTCCCGCGCTGGTAGCCGCTTCCAGCGATGTACTCGATGTCCAAACGGAAAAATTGGCTATCCAGCGTCGCATTGCAACCGATATGCGGGATATCTGGCTTTTACAGCCGAGACTGGAACGACGAACCGGCAAATCTCCTTACCGCCTGCTCGAAAACGAGCGTTTCCGCGCCGCCTATGACTTTATGCTGATCCGCTGTGAAGCTGGTGAACTTGAACAGGAACTTGGCCAATGGTGGACAGATTTTATCGACGCTTCCGGCGATCTCCGTCAGGAAATGATTGACGCACAGATGAAAAAAGCCCCTGCAGGAAATCCGGCAAAGAAACGTTCAAGACGTTCAGGACAGAGACATCGCAGGAAAGCGCCAGCCAAAACTGCTTCTGATATTGTTGAAAAAACGGAATAAGCACCCTGATGATGAGTCATACAGCTTATATCGGCATCGGTTCCAATTTGGGAAATGCCCTTCAAAATACGCAACAGGCCATTGATCTTCTGCGAAAAACCCCGAAAACACATATGGATGCAGCTTCATCCATGTACCAGACTGCACCGGTGGAAGCCTCCGGTGACGATTACATCAATGCCGTTGTGCGATTGAAAACAGAACTCGATCCTTTCAGCCTTCTTGAAGAATTATGGCGGATCGAAACCCTTTTTGGCCGCAAGCGCCCTTTCAAAAATGCACCGCGAACACTGGATCTGGATATTCTTCTTTACGACACAGACCTTATCCAGACAGAGCATCTTTCCGTCCCTCACCCTCGCATGACGGAACGTGCTTTCGTTCTTGTACCGCTTTATGAAATTGCCCCGGATTTGAATATTCCCGAAAAAGATTCACTCGACACACTCATCAAAAGACTCGTCCATCAAAAAATCAACCGTGTAACGGTATAAGCGCCCTCAGGAGTTTCTCATGTTTCATATACCCGTTTTTCTGCAAACAGCCGGATTGCTTGTTCTATCAAACGTTTTTATGACATTTGCCTGGTATGGGCATTTAAGGCACCTGAATTCCAGATCCTGGCTTATTGCCGCCCTGATCAGCTGGGGAATTGCCCTGTTCGAATATCTGCTTCAGGTACCTGCCAACCGTATCGGTTTTTCCCAGTTCAGCCTGGCACAGCTGAAAATC
Source organism: Oxalobacter formigenes (assembly GCA_019424645.1). Taxonomy (GTDB): domain Bacteria; phylum Pseudomonadota; class Gammaproteobacteria; order Burkholderiales; family Burkholderiaceae_D; genus Oxalobacter; species Oxalobacter formigenes_D. Next base: position 17,136 of record JAHYZB010000045.1, on the reverse strand, counting down.
CTTCAGGAAGTCATTACCTTAAGTATCTTTGTCCCATTTGCCGTTTATTATATGGACCAGCCATTCAAAATGGATTATATCTGGGCCGCGTTATGCCTTGTCGGAGCGGTTTATTTCATATTTCGCTCATAATTGATATGGCATCGTGACAGATGACAAAACAACAGGATATGGTTACGTTTTATAAGCGGTACGCCACCATGTTTTAGTTTTAATAAGGATTCGATATGGCAAGCTATCTTCAGGAACGCAAAACCGTTACAGGCAATACGCTGGCGGCTCTTTACAAAAAACAGGAAAAAATCACGATGCTGACTTGTTACGATGCCAGTTTTGCATCGCTAATGGATATCTGCGGAGTCGAAATTCTCCTTATTGGTGATTCGCTTGGCATGGTTTGCCAGGGCAAGGATTCCACACTTCCCGTTTCAATAGAAGAAGTCGCCTATCACACTGAATGTGTCGCAAATGGCAATAAAACCGCCATGATTGTAGCGGATATGCCTTTCGGTACGTATCCGACACCGGAAGCGGCTTATGAAAATGCCGCTGAACTGATCAAGGCCGGCGCCCATATGGTCAAAATCGAAGGCGGAAGATGGCTCGAGGATACGATACGCTTTTTGACTGAACGCGCCATTCCGGTATGTGGACATCTTGGGCTGACTCCCCAGTCCGTGCACCAGTTCGGCGGATATCGCGTACAGGGCAAAACCGAGGAAGATGCGGAACGGATTATTGAAGACGCAAAAATTCTACAGGAAGCAGGCGCCAGCATTTTCGTTCTTGAGGCCATTCCCGCCCCACTGGGAAAAAGAGTAACCGATGCGTTGTCGGTACCAACGATCGGCATTGGTGCGGGTCCGGACTGTTCAGGACAGGTGTTGGTCATGCACGACATGCTGAATGTTTATCCTGGTAAAAAGGCACGGTTCGTCAAAAATTTCATGGATGGTCAAACGACTATCGAAGGCGCCATCAAAGCGTATGTTTCCGCTGTAAAGGATGGGACATTCCCGGCAGAAGAACATTGTTTCTGACACAAAGACAAATAAAAAAGCCGACAATCATGTCGGCTTTTTTATTTCTGATAGTCATATGACTTTTTTCGTTGTGCACAAGACTGAATATCTTGAATAATGGTGTCACAACCTCATGTAAGTAAAGAGAACTGACAAAAACAGGAGAAAGCCATGCAAATCAGTGCACGTAATCAGCTTGAAGGTATCGTTCGATCCATTAAGGAAGGTCCGATCAATTCAGAAGTTCAAATTGAAATCGCTCCGGAAATCATGATCACTGCCCAAATCACAACATCATCGGTCAAAAGACTGCAATTGGCTGTAGGGAAGCCCGCATATGCGCTTATAAAAGCTGATTCAGTCATGGTGGGAGTGGATTAATCACTCCCAAGGCTTTGCCTAAGGCATACCGATTGGTCGCTCTTTTGGAGGGTCAGCTTCGTAATGAGCCAGACTTTCTGCTTTTTTGGCGTGCAATTCTTCCATTGAGCTGATGGTCATTCCCAGATCGCGAATCAGACCGTCATGAACGCCGTAAACCCAACCGTGAACGGTCAGTTGCTGGCCGCGGTTCCATGCGTCCTGGACGATGGTCGTCTGGCAAACGTTGGCAACCGATTCGATAACGTTCAATTCACACAAGCGATCGTATTTCACCCTCGGAGGCAAGGTATCGCCAAGGTATTTTTCATGTTTTTGGTGAACGTCCTGAACGTGGCGCAACCAGTTATCCGCCAGGCCGACACGCTGGCGCATCATGGCAACATGAACACCTGAACAATCATAATGGCCTGTCACCATTATATGGCGAACCCTGACGACATCCACAGCAAATTGCATGACGGAAAGGCAGGAGAGGTCAGTATATGACACGACATTGGCCACATTTCTGTGAACGAAAATATCACCCGGCAACAGATTGGTAATCTGGGTCGACGGAACACGACTGTCTGAACAACCGATCCAGAAATATTTTGGCAACTGTTGCGTCACCAGACGTGAAAAGTAGGCAGGATCGTCTTCAACCATTTGAGCAGCCCATTCCTTGTTGCGCTCGAATAGCTGTTTCAGTTCAATATCCAGTGGATCGTATTCATTAAATTTATCTGGCATGTCGTCGGTTCTCTTGAAATTTAGAAATCGTTTTTGGCAGGTTTAATCACATCAGGCTATTTTTCAAATCTTTCAACCATATTTTCGCGTGCAAACCATACTTTTCCCTGATTTGTGCAGCGCGGGTATTTAAGTCGTCAATTTTCAATTCGGGGGTTTTCCTGAAAGCAAGCGCAACCACATTGCCTTCCTTGCTTGGCGACAAACTAACGACCTCTGCAAATGTCTTCTTCATGGCGTCTATATTTTTTTCATAACTGGGATGATCGCCAAATAAATTAACTGTCATCATTCCATTGAAAACAAGACATTGCTTGCAAGCCGCATAGAATTCAGGTGTATCCAGAACCGGCCCTTTTGCCGTTGCATCGTACAAATCAACATGTAAAACATCAAAATGATTGAAATTGCCTTTATCTTGCACGAAGTTCATGGCATCCATTTCCAAAATACCCAATCTCTCATCAGGTTCAGGCACCGCGAACATGGAATGGGCAACAGCAATCACATCCGGATTCAATTCAACGGCTGTAACAATACTATCGGGAAACTCGTGATAACAGAATTTGGTTAATGAGCCGGCACCAAGACCGAGCAAGGCAATAGAATGGGGATTCAGATTGAAAAGCAGCCAGGCCATCATTTTCCGGCTGTATTCCAGCTCAAGCCAGTTCGGCTTTCTCAAACGCATAGCCCCCTGAATCCATTCTGTTCCGAAATGGAGATAGCGCACACCACCTTGTTCGGAAAGGGTAACTGGTGCGTACCTGATTTTACGCGTCCTGGTTTTTTTGGCTCTATTGACAGGAGGTCTAAGCGACTCTTCCTTTTCAATAGACTTTCGTTTAAGAAGCATGATTTGGCCGATGGTCCGGACAAGATTCAAAACGCTTTGATTATCCCGTTTCATGCATAAAAAAGCCAGCCTTAAAAATGTATTTATGGCAATTTTCAAACAAAAAAACATTCATTACCAAAAAAATAGTGTGCATTCACCCCGGCAATATTCAGTTGTTTCTGCTTCAGACGACACAGAAAACCATAAAAAATGCCCTTCAAGTAGAACTTGAAGGGCATTCGAACATTTCAAGCGCCAGTTAAAAACCGGCTCTTAGTTGGACAAATTATTTTTTGCCAACGGTACTTACAACGTTCAGGCTCTTGATACGGCCAGATTCAACACCAGCGTCTGGGTCGATCATCGCGTTGATCAGGCAAGGTTTGCCGGAAGCAACGGCTTCTTCCAGAGCAGCTTTCAGTTCAGCAGGAGTATTGGCAACATAACCTTTACCGCCAAATGCTTCCATCATCATGTCGTAACGACCCTGGGTCAGACGTGTACAGGAGATAACGCCTGGTTGTGGATCTGCTTCGTTACCTTTGTAGATACCACCATTATTCATGATGATAACGGTAACTGGCAGGTTGTAACGGCAGATGGTTTCCAGTTCCATACCGGAGAAACCGAATGCGCTATCGCCTTCAACAGCGATAACTGGTTTGCCGGTAACAGCAGCTGCAGCAACGCAGTAGCCCATACCAATACCCATAACGCCCCAGGTACCGGAGTCAAGACGTTTACGTGGTTTCATCATGTCAACAATCATACGAGTGTTGTCCAGTGCGTTAGCACCTTCGTTAACCAGGGAAACATCTGGGTTTGCCAGCATGAAGTCACGAACAACGCCCAGGGAGTTGGAATAGTTCATCATTCCAGCTGGGGTTTCAGCGGACAACTTGCCTGCCAGTTTGGCTTTGTTGCCATCAACTTTGGCTTTCAGTGCGCCGGTCCATTCAGCGTCAGCTTTTGGAGCACCTTTCAGTGCAGCGCGGAGCAGGGAAACGCAAGACTTGATGTCACCAACAACTGGTGCAGCGATAGGCTGATTGCTGTCCATTTCATTAGCCTGGATATCGATCTGAACGTATTTTTTCAGTTCATCGCCCCAGGTTTTGCCTTTACCGTGTTGCATCAGCCAGTTCAAACGAGCACCGATCAGAACGCAAACGTCGCATTGTGCCAGTGCGAATGCACGGGTAGCTGCTGCGGACTGTGGGTGGTTATCAGGCAACAGGCCTTTAGCCATGCCCATTGGCAGGAAAGGAATACCGGTTTCTTCAACCAGTGCACGGATTTCATCGTCGCACTGAGCGTATGCAGCGCCTTTACCCAGCATGATAACTGGACGTTTAGCATTTTTGATCAGGTCAGCAGCGCGAGCAATAGCGTCAGCAGCTGGGATCTGTGCTGGAGCTGGATCGATTGGTTTGAAGAGCAGTTTGTTAGCTTCTTCTACAGAGATGGTCTGGCCAAACAGTTTTGCTGGCAAGTCAACATAAACACCACCTGGACGACCGGAAACTGCTGTGCGAACTGCACGAGCGATACCGATTGGAATGTCTTTGATGCTGTTGATACGGAAAGATGCTTTGCAGTGTGGACGTGCAACATTCATCTGATCCATTTCTTCGTAGTCGCCCTGTTGCAGATCAACGATTTCACGTTCACTGGAACCGCTCAACAGAATCATTGGGAAGCAGTTGGTGGTTGCATGAGCCAGGGAAGTTACACCGTTCAAGAAGCCAGGAGCGGAAACGGTCAAGCAAACGCCAGGTTTTCCTTCGATGTAACCGGCGATAGATGCTGCGTAGCCTGCGTGTTGTTCATGACGGAAGCTGTAAAAACGCTGACCGTCATCTTGCCACATACGAGCCAAGTTCGTGATAGGAATGCCGACAACACCATACATGGTATCGATGTCATTCATTTTCAAGGCATCGATCAAAACATGAAAGCCATCAGTCAACTCTACATTGTCGTCGTTACTCATGAGTAATACCTTTCTTTGGTTGGTTTTGATAAACGTTGTTTAACGTCAATTCCGAGTATGCCGCATAGCCTTTAAAAATCACGTTGACCTAGGTCAATTTGGCATCATTGACATAAGTCAATTTGAGTTCATTGACCTAGATCAATCCGACTATGTTGCTTCAGGTTAATTTGTACAAATCCGTTCTGAATATAAAAGAAAGATGCCTGAAAACTTCCACCTCAGAAAATTATCCCGAAAGCAATAAAAAACCATGTTTTCATTGGATTACATCCATCCCCGAACCTCTATGCATAATTGGAATAAAGTCAGGAAATTCGAATTCCAGAACCACACGTTTTCCTTGAAGATGTCCGACACACCCGAGACGAGGAACAATACATGCCCACCGTAAGTGCGGCAACGATTTTCCTGACTTCCGGAGGAGGCCTCCAGGTTTGTACAAAACAGACTCAGGCAAAGAAGTCTGGCATATGACGGCACGGACTTTTTCTTCTATTGTTGATAGCGCCTCTTCAGACAGGTAAGAATGTTGTTTGCCAGCCACGCACTGAATGCACCGATAGCAAACCCTGACAAAACGTCAAACGGGAAATGCATTCCAAGATTGATCCGCGACAGGCCGACCCACACTATATATATCAGCAGGATTACCTTGAGCATGATCCTGTTCGTTCTTATCCATAAAGTAGCGCCTATCAACATGGCAAAAGCTGAATGGCCGCTTGGGAAACTGTACGGGGAATCCGGAATTTCCCAGGAATGAACGACATATGAGCCAAATACTGCCGAAGGTCTGGGCATTTGCAAGCCGAACTTCAAGGCTGTTACAAGAATACCTGTAATGATATAGCCCAGCAGAAGCACAAACACTATTTCAGATATCTGTATTCTTCTGAGTCCGGGAATGGCTATTTTCCGAACAGGAAAAAACAATCCGGCTGCCAGAAAAAGAGGCAGAACCCAGAACATATTGAAAAAATTGCCCAGCACTGTTCCAACATTCATAAAAATATCGAGCGCCGGATATCGGTATTGATTGATGACACAAAAAAGAAAATTATTCATTGACCTGCTGATTGTCTCTTCCGGACCGGTTTTAATTGATCCGGAATAGTTTGTATTGATATGTCCAAACGATCTGACATCTCGATTCTGACAGAGTCAAGATGTCAGTTTCAAGGAAAAGGATAGGCATAATCAATACGTTGAGAAAAAATTTGTTTTTAAAATCATAAAAGCCGTTTATCAAACTCATTGTCTGCAAGGCTTGTCTGATGCTATAGTAACCAGTTCGGTGTCCCCGTAGTTCAATGGATAGAACGAGTTCCTCCTAAGAATTAGATGTCGGTTCGATTCCGGCCGGGGATACCAATCACCCTCAGCATTCCTGCACCTGTGTTTGGCATCACTCCATTGTTCATGCATCTTAACCGGTAACAGTTAAACATCTTCAGTACTTTCCGGAAGGATAGTAAACTCCTTTTTCCTGAGTGTTATGACGCATATTGACTCATGCTCATCATTTTCCGGACTATATCTTCAAAATACTTGCCGTTACAATACCGTCCTTACCCGTTCGTTACGATTAAAGTTTAATTCACTATGGCTCTCATTACGCTTTCAGATGCTCAACTTGCTTTCGGTCATTTTCCCATGCTGGATCATGCGGAATTTTCCCTTGAAGAAGGGGAAAAGGTCGGCCTGATCGGACGCAATGGCACGGGCAAATCATCATTGCTTCAGATTATCGCCGGGAAAGCGCAACTGGACGACGGCATTTTACAGGTGCAAAACGGTTCGCAAATAGCCTATGTGGAACAGGAACCTTATTTTCCACCGGAACAAACCGTTTATGAAGCCGTAGCTTCCGGATTGTCTGACATCCAGAAACTCCTGGCGGATTATGAAACACTGACTGGCGCTCTTGGACAGGATAATGATCCAGAAACACTGGAACAACTTCATGAATTGCAGACGCGTCTTGATGCTACCGACGCATGGAATCTGAACAACCGGGTTGAAACCATTTTAAACCGCCTTTCACTGAACAAAACAGATAAAGTCGGAACCCTCTCGGGTGGGTTGCACAAGAGAGTAGCACTGGCACAAGGCCTTGTCAGTTCACCGGATGTTCTTATCCTTGACGAACCGACCAACCATCTCGATTTTGAATCCATTCTCTGGCTTGAAGAGCTATTGAAAGAATTTCGCGGCAGCCTGATTTTCATTACACATGACCGCCGTTTTCTGGATCATATCGCAACCCGTATTGTAGAACTCGACAGGGGAAAACTTTTGTCATTTCCCGGCAATTTCAGCAGTTATAAAACGACGAAAGCGGAACAGCTTGCTGTCGAAGAAGTCGAAAATGCCAAGTTCGACAAATTTCTGGCTCAGGAGGAAGTCTGGATCAGAAAAGGCGTGGAAGCACGTCGCACGCGTAACGAAGGACGTGTCCGCAGGCTGGAAGCCCTTCGCCTTAACCGCTCCGCCCGCCGTGAACATCAGGGGCAGGTCAAGATGGATGTATCCCTCGGCGAACGCTCCGGAAAACTGGTCACGGAGCTGACGGATGTGTCGAAATCGTATGGCGACAAAACTATTGTGAAAGCGTTTTCCGAAACGATTCTTCGGGGTGACAAAATCGGCATTATCGGCCCTAACGGCATCGGTAAAACGACACTTTTGAAAATGATTCTGGGCGAACTGGCCCCTGATTCAGGCAATATCCGGCTTGGCACAAAGCTTCAAATCGCTTATTTCGACCAGATGCGCGCACAACTGGACGATGAAGCCAGTCTGCTTGATACCATTTCGCCCGGCAGTGAATGGGTTCAGATCGGCGAACAAAAGAAACACGTGATGACTTATCTCTCCGATTTTCTCTTCACTCCCGAACGCGCAAGATCGCCTGTGAAATCCTTGTCGGGTGGAGAAAGAAACCGGCTTTTGCTGGCGCGTCTTTTCGCGCGTCCCGCCAACGTTCTGGTTCTGGATGAACCGACAAACGATCTCGATATCGACACACTGGAGTTGCTGGAAGAGCTATTGGAAGAATATAGCGGAACGGTTTTCCTTGTCAGCCATGATCGTGCCTTTCTCGATAATGTCGTTACACAGGTCATTGCAGCCGAAGAAAATGGCATCTGGCGTGAATATATCGGGGGCTACAGTGACTGGGAAAAACAACGCCCGACCCCAATTGTGAGCGAGCTTGCGGAAAAAGCAACGGCAAGAGATCCATCCGCAGTTGAGGCAAAAAAAGAAATGTCCGGCACAGCAAGACGAAAAAAACTGGGCTACAAAGATCAACGCGAACTGGATGAGCTTCCTGGCAAAATTTCAGCACTTGAAAATGAACAAAGCCAGATTTCCTTACGCCTGAACGACCCGGATCTTTATAAAAAAGAGGCGTCCGAAGGCAAACGCCTTAATCAGCGTTTTGTCGAAATTGAGGAAGAGCTGATGAATTGCATGATCCGCTGGGAAGAACTCGAAGCCAAAACGAAAGACTGACGAGTCTATTGCGCAATCCGGCGAAAATGCCGGATCCGGAACCCCAGCAGCAAGAGTGTGCCAAAATAAATAACACCACATACGATCATCACGATGGCAAGCGCACCCATTCTATAGAGTGGATGCGTTTGCATCCCTATCCAGTCGAAATAGCTGGCCGACCAGATTGACACGGCAGCCAGCAGAACCAGCGCGACCGCCAGCTTCAGAAAAAAGATTTTCCATCCTTTTTCCGGCTGGTAAATTCCCTTTTTACGGAGCATGTAAAACAGAATCGCAGCATTACCGCATGCTCCAATCCCGATAGATAGCGCGAGACCGGCATGTGCGAAAACCGGCACAAAAAGCAGATTCATCAGCTGCGTCAGAATCAGGACAAATACAGCAATTTTCACCGGCGTCCTGATATCCTGCTTGGCATAAAAACCCGGGGCAAGAATCCTCACGACAATCAGGCCGATCAAACCGACGCCATAGGCGATGACAGCATAAGCCGTCATATTGACGTCCACCGCATTGAATTTCCCGTAATTGAACAACGTCGCCGTAAATGGAACAGCCAGTGTCATCAAAAGAATCGAGGCCGGCATTGCCAGTAAAAACGTCAGCCGTAGCCCCCAATCCATAAGAGAAGAATATTCCCTGTCATCATTATTGGCATGCGCTTTTGAAAGGCTTGGCAATAATATCGTCCCCAAAGCGATGCCAAGCAAGGCATTGGGAAATTCCATCAGGCGGTCTGCATACGAAATCCAGGACACGCTGCCGTGAACCAGTCTCGACGCAATATTGGTATTGATCATCAGACTGATCTGTGCAACCGAAACGGCGAAAACAGCCGGGATCATCTGCCTGATAATGCGTTGTACACCGGCATCCCTGAAAACCCCGACAATATTGAAGGATATGCGAGGCAGCATTCCGATTTTCTTCAACGCCGGGATCTGGATCGCCAGTTGCAACAAGCCGCCGATAAAAACAGCACCTGCCAATGCCAGAACTGGCTGTGACAAATAAGGTGCGACAAACAGCGAAGCGATAATGAAAGTTACGTTCAACAGCACTGGTGTGATGGCCGGAATGCGAAATTCACGCCATGTATTCAGAACACCGCCAGCCAAAGCGACCATTGACATGAAGAGAATGTAGGGAAACATGATCCGTGTCATCAACACGGACAGTCCAAAAATTTCGGAATTGCCATCCAGACCTGTTGCGACCAGCCAGACGACACCCGGAGCGGCAACCATTCCGACAATAGTGATCAAAAGCAGCGTCCACATAAGCGCTGTCGCCACTTTATCGATCAGCTCTTTTGCCGGGTCTGTTCCTTTTTTATTGGCATATTCAGCCAGAATCGGAACAAATGCCTGCGAAAAAGCGCCCTCCGCAAAAAGTCGCCTTAATAAATTCGGTATTCTGAATGCGACGAAAAACGCATCGGTAAAACCCGATGCGCCGAAAGCGCGTGCAATCAGCAGCTCCCGCACCAAACCGGTGATACGCGAGAGCATGGTCATGCCCGAAATGGTCAACAATGTTCTAAGCAAATTCATGTTGCGGCATTATAGCTCTCAACTATAGTTGATATATTGCCTATCTCTTTATTTTTTAATGGGTTAAATAAACATCAAAACGTTTAAAGGCCTTTGACGAAGACGCCAAGCCACTGTATAATTTGACGTTTTCCAGTTTCACCCCCTGAGTTTTCAGGATTTTTTATACATTTATTGATGGAGTTTCCATGTACGCGGTCATAAAAACCGGCGGCAAACAATATAAAGTTGTCGCAGGCAAAAAATATAAAGTAGAACAGATACCGGCAGACATTGGTTCCGAAATCACTCTCGATCAGGTTCTGGCAGTAGGCGAAGGCGAATCCATTCGCTTCGGTGCTCCACTGGTTGACGGTGCCAAGGTTCAGGCTACGGTTGTAGCACAAGGTCGCCACGACAAGGTCAAGATTTTCAAGATGCGCCGTCGCAAACATTACCAGAAGCGTCAGGGTCATCGTCAGAATTATACTGAACTGCAAATCGTTTCGATCAATGCTTGATACCGGCCTTGATTCATTGTTTGAATCAGGTCATACAGAATTTATACTGGAGTTTTAAAATGGCACATAAAAAAGGCGGCGGTACCACCCGCAACGGTCGTGAATCGGAATCGAAACGACTGGGCGTAAAAGTTTACGGTGGACAGGCCATTAACGCTGGCAGCATCATCATGCGTCAACGCGGTACGACCATCCATCCTGGCGAAAACGTGGGCATGGGTAAAGACCACACCCTGTTTGCTTTGGTTAACGGTACGGTCAAATTCGTTCGCAAGGGCGAAGCCAACAAACATTTTGCAATGGTTGTTCCTGCTGCTGCAGCTGCTGCATAAAAACTGTTTACAGGCTTGATTCATGCGAGCCTTTTCAGACACGAGAGGGCTCTGCCGATGGCAGAGCCTTTTCATATTGATCGGACGACTCTATGAAATTTATTGACGAAGCACGAATCGAAGTAATCGCCGGTAACGGAGGCAATGGTGTCGCTTCGTTCAACCGCGAAAAATTCAAACCATTTGGCGGCCCCGATGGCGGCGATGGCGGAAAAGGCGGAAGCATATGGGTCGTTGCCGACAATAATGTGAACACCCTGATCGATTATCACTACGCCAAGATGTACCGTGCCAAAAACGGTGAAAACGGGCGCGGTTCCGATTGTTACGGCAAAGGTGCGGACGATATCGTTCTTCACATGCCTGTCGGTACTATTATCACTGATCGTGAGACAGGTGCTGTTATTGCCGATCTGGTCGAAAACGGACAAAAACAACTGCTGGCTCAAGGTGGCGAAGGCGGCTGGGGCAATATCCATTTCAAAAGCTCGACCAATCGCGCGCCCCGTCAAAGAACGGAAGGCAAGACTGGTGAACGTTTTGAACTTCAACTCGAACTGAAAGTATTGGCAGATGTTGGCTTGCTGGGAATGCCTAATGCAGGCAAATCAACCTTTATCTCTGCCGTTTCCAACGCACGGCCAAAAATTGCAGATTATCCCTTCACGACACTGCAACCGAATCTGGGTGTCGTTCGTGTCGGCGCCGAAAAAAGTTTCGTTATCGCCGACATTCCGGGACTGATCGAAGGTGCAGCAGAAGGCGCCGGCCTGGGTCACCAGTTCTTAAGACACTTGCAACGCACTCGCCTGTTGCTGCACATGATCGATATTTCTCCTTTTGAGGGAGCCGATCCGGTTCGTAATGCAAAAGCGCTGATTGCCGAACTTGAGAAATACGATCCGGAACTGGCGCAGAAACCACGCTGGCTGGTGTTGAACAAACTCGATCTGGTGCCTGACAATGAACGTGCAAAACGGGTAAAAGATCTGGTCAAAAAGCTGAAATACAAAGGCCCTGTCTTTGAAATTTCCGCCTACACCAAAACAGGCTGTTCCGAACTGACGGATGCCATTTACCGTTATTTCGAAGAATTGCGACAGGAAGAAAAACAGGCGAACAAAACAGATATTATTGAAGAAGCCCGCAAGATTGATTCCATTGACGCGGACGATCCACGTTTTAAATCCATTGATTAAAGCTTGACTCTGTCATCATGAATTCGGTCATACAAAACGCCCAACGTCTCATTATCAAAGTCGGTTCGTCTCTTGTCACCAACGACGGACACGGTCTGGATCATACCGCAATATCAAAATGGTCTGACCAGATCGCCCGGCTTCGACTGCAGGGAAAAGAAGTCGTTCTGGTCAGTTCGGGTGCCATTGCAGAAGGGATGCTGCAACTGGGCTTTGAAAAACGCCCTAATGACATTCATGAATTGCAAGCATGTGCGGCAGTTGGCCAGATGGGGCTTGCACAGATTTACCAAACCAGTTTTCATACGCATGGATTACAGACCGCACAGGTTTTGCTGACCCATGCCGACCTGGCTGATCGTGAACGTTATCTGAATGCACGATCTACCCTGTTGACCCTGCTTCGTCTCGGTGTCATTCCAATCATCAACGAAAACGATACGGTTGTAACCGATGAAATCAAATTCGGCGACAACGATACGCTTGGAGCCCTGGTTGCCAATCTGATCGAGGCCGACGCCCTGATTATTCTTACCGATCAGAAAGGCCTGTTTACTGCCGATCCACGCAAAAATCCCGATGCAAAGTTCGTGACTGTTGCACAGGCAGGCGATCCTGAACTGGAAGAAATGGCTGGAGGTGCCGGAAGCAGCATCGGCCGTGGTGGCATGTTGACCAAAATACTGGCAGCCAAGCGTGCGTCCAGTTCCGGAGCACACACCGTTATTGCATGGGGCCGTGAAAATGATGCTCTTATCCGCCTGGCGAATGGCGAGCTGATCGGAACACAACTTGTTGCTCCCAACAGCCATTTGCAGGCACGAAAACAGTGGATGGCCGATCATTTACAGACAGCAGGAAGCGCTATTCTCGATTCCGGTGCTGTTCAGAAAGTCATCCATGAAGGAAAATCCCTGCTACCGATTGGTGTTACACGCATTAAAGGGGAATTCGGTCGTGGTGAAATCATTTCCTGTCTTGATGAATCGGGCAAGGAAATCGCAAGAGGCCTTTCAAATTATTCCAGTGCGGAAGCCCTGCTGATTTTGCGTCACAAGTCATCGGACTTCATGACTATTTTGGGATATGACGGCACACCCGAACTGATTCACCGGGATAATATGATCGTCCTTTGACAGAAGATGATCACATATCTCCGATGCGCCAGGTATTCTTGTTTTTAATGGATCGGTTGTATTTGATCCTGAAAAGCATATCTTCCTTTTTGCCGGAAATTGCTTTTCCATCACAAAAATAATCCTGCACCAGAGCACCCTGCGGCCTGTTGGCCGAATAAAACTGAATGTCCTTCCACCCGGAATGCTTCGATATTGTCCATTTGCCGTCTCTGGAGCCATATGCATATCGTTTGACTTCAAAAGTCGAGCATTTCAGGCCTTCATAAGTGACATTGACCGCTCCGGCACGGCTTTTGGAAACCATGGTGTAGCGAATTTCCTCTTCCCCCACTGTCAGTGAATCAGGATCGATAAAGAATTCCTGAGTCTGAGTAGGACTGACTTCGAAAGGCAAAAGTTTTTCTTCTTTCGGAAAAGCAGGAAGAACAAGAGGGATTTCCTTTTTTACTTTTGGTGCTTCTTCTTCATCTTCGTCAAGGCCTCGCTCGCCAAAAAAGATTTCGGCATGCGCAACATGAATACTGGCAGTGACAATCATCGCCGCCAGAAATATTCTTGCCAATGTTTTCAGATTTACCGAAAATCTATTTTGCATCCGTTCTGCCATCTTTAACGGCTCCATTTTTTTTCACTTCCTCAAGAGTTTTCCTGTCTTTTGCAGGAGTGTTGGTATGAGGAGTGACAATCCTGAAATAATTCTGATTATCCGGCTTTGGCGCCGGATTCAGAAAGCGGGACAATTCCTGTAATGCTTTCAGATAAACGTCGCGCTTGAACTCGATCACAACATCCAGCGGCACCCAATACTGATGCCAGCGCCATGCATCGAACTCAGGTGTATTCGTTATGCGGAGATTGATATCGCTATCGCGGCCAACCATCCGCAACAAAAACCAGATTTGTTTTTGTCCACGATAATGCCCCCTGATTTCCCGACGGATGAAATGGGGAGGAACCTCATAACGCAGCCAGTTTCGGGTACGTCCGACAACTTTGACATGTTCCTGCCGCAAACCGGTTTCTTCCTGCAATTCACGATACATCGCCTGTTCAGGCGTTTCGCCATACTTGATGCCGCCCTGTGGAAATTGCCAGGAATGTTCCTTGACCCGTTTACCCCACCAGACTTCATTATTGGTGTTAAGCAGAATAATACCGACGTTGGGGCGGTAACCTTCACGGTCCAACATTTTTCACCTCAATGTCTCTGCAGATAGCCATTTCACCCGTTCCGTCCTTCGTTATCGACAAGACTCTTTACGCTAGTTACAACAAAAAAACATCTATTTTGCCTGATTAGACGAACTGTGAACGCATCTGCCAGCCAATCCTTTAAAATTACAGGAATTATAACCCTGTTATGTTAATAAAAGAATTCACTCTTATGCGCGCATCACAATTTTTTATCTCTACTCTGAAAGAGGCTCCAGCGGACGCTGAAATTATCAGTCATAAACTCATGGTCAGAACCGGTATGATCCGTCGTCTCGGATCCGGTATCTACGCCTATATGCCTATGGGTTTGCGCGTCATTCACAAAATTGAAAACATCATTCGCGATGAAATGAATCGTGCCGGAGCGGTCGAATTGCTGATGCCGCTTGTTCAGCCGGCTGAACTCTGGCAGGAAACCGGACGCTGGCAGAAATACGGTCCTGAACTCCTGCGCATCAAGGACAGGCACGACCGTGATTTCATTATCCAGCCGACCTCGGAAGAAGTGATTACCGATATCGCTCGAAATGTCATCAAATCCTATCGACAGTTGCCGATCAATTTTTATCATATCCAGACGAAATTCCGTGACGAACGACGCCCGCGTTTCGGTTTGATGCGTGGTCGTGAATTCACGATGAAGGATGCGTATTCGTTTGACCGGGATATCGATGGCCTGAAAAAATCGTATCAGATCATGTTTGACGCCTACGTCAAAATCTTTACCCGCTTCGGTCTCAAATTCCGTCCGGTTGCAGCAGACAATGGCGCAATTGGTGGCTCAGGTTCACACGAGTTTCACGTTATTGCAGAAACCGGTGAAGATGCACTGGTTTATTCGAGGGAATCGGAATATGCCGCCAATATGGAAGCGGCTGTTGCACTGCCTCCCTCTGCCGGACGTGAGGCAGCAAGCCAGCCTATGCAAAAAGTGGCTACACCGGGCCAGAAAGCCTGTGAAGATGTTACCAATTTTCTGAAACAGCCGCTTTCGCAATCTCTGAAAGTCATCGCGGCAATCCGTACGGATATTCCCGAAGGCGAAAAAGGTCATTTCGTCGTTATCCTGATGCGCGGTGATCATGATCTGAACGAAGTCAAAACGCAGAAAATCATAGGTGAGTTCCGTTTTGCCAGCGAAAGCGAAATCATTCACCACCTGGGATGTCCGGCAGGCTATCTCGGCCCGATCGGCCTTGAAAAAAGGGAAGATATTGCTCTTTATGCCGATCATGCCGTGACTGTCATGAGTAACTTCATCTGCGGTGCCAATGAAAAAGACATGCATTTTACCGGCATCAACTGGGAACGCGATCTGCCATTGCCGGCGAATATCGCCGACTTCCGTAATGTTGTTGAAGGTGATCCCTCTCCGGACGGCAAAGGAACGCTTGCCATTCAAAGAGGCATTGAAGTCGGCCATGTCTTCCAGCTTGGAACGCGTTATTCAGAGGATATGAACGCAAGTTATCTCGATGAAAACGGAAAACCCCAACTGATGCAAATGGGTTGTTATGGAATTGGCGTCACCCGTATCGTGGGTGCGGCTATTGAACAGAATAATGATGACAAGGGCATTATCTGGCCCACATCCATCGCCCCGTTTGAAGTCGTCCTATGCCCGTTGGGATATGATCGCAGCGAAGCGGTCAAAAAGACGGC
This sequence comes from Oxalobacter formigenes, assembly GCA_019424645.1. GTDB lineage: Bacteria > Pseudomonadota > Gammaproteobacteria > Burkholderiales > Burkholderiaceae_D > Oxalobacter > Oxalobacter formigenes_D. Next base: position 1,048 of record JAHYZB010000045.1, on the reverse strand, counting down.
TGATGAACTGTATGAATCCCTCAAACAGTCTGGCATTGACGTTATCATGGACGATCGCGGCGAACGCCCTGGTGTGATGTTCTCTGACTGGGAACTGATCGGTGTGCCTCACCGGATTGTTATTGGTGACCGCGGTCTCAAAGATGGCAAGCTTGAATATCAGGGAAGACGTGATACGGCAGCCACGGCGATACCGGTTGGGGATATGGCACAATTTGTCATTGCCAAGATTGCTACCGAGAAATGATGGCTTGACACTTGTTAAACTGGCATCAAGCGAAGCCGGTTCATCGACCAGAATAAAAAAACGCCAGATTGCTCTGGCGTTTTTTTGTTAAACAGGCTGGAAACAAAAATGTCTTATTGCATGGCACCGTTAAAAGCATTCTCTTTCGTCCGGAAAAAACTCCGCCATGCCAATGAAATTGGCTTGCATTCCAGCCTTTGAATCCGGCCAGCTCTTATTTCAGTTGAGCGGAAACCAGCTTTGTCATTTCAAACATGGAAACCTGTTTCTTACCGCCAAAAACCGGTTTCAGCTTGTCGTCAGCATTGATCATGCGACGATTGTCCTTGTCTTGCAAATTGTATTTCTTGATGTAATCCCATACTTTCTTGGTTACTTCAGTACGCGGCAAAGGCGCTGCGCCCACAATAGCTGCCAGCATGGCCGTTGGAGTAACCGGTTTCATGAATGCGGCATTTGGAGTACGTTTCTTTGCTGGTGCTGCGACTTTAGCCGCTTTTACGGGAGCTTTTTTAGCAGGTGCAGCGCTTTTTTTGGCTGGTTCTGCTTTTTTGGCTGGAGATGCTTTTTTTGGTTTTGCTGCAGATTTTGTTGTTGCCATAACGATGCCTCATATACAAAGTACGAAAGGGAATTTATGTAACTTGCTGCAGGAACAAATATAGGTGCTAAATCCGGCAGAATGCAAGCACTTTTTCCCCATCATTTAACAAAGTGTGGCTAATGTGCTTCTTTATGTGGCAGACAAGGCAACAAACTCAAATTTTTTAATGGTAGAAACGCCAATTTATTGATTTAAAA